>JBCCHH010000308.1:0-3163 GCA_039028855.1 Pseudomonadota bacterium
ATGATTAAAACCGCACGCACTACCGCTTTGCGACCGACACCGGCCGCGGCCATGGCCGTCATTTCGTAGCCGCTCTGCAGCCGACCCAAAGCAATGACGACTCCAAGCATGATCGAAGCCGGGATCAGCACATCAAGGAAAAGACCAAGACGCAGGCCGGTCAACATGGAAACCGAACCGACAGAGAGCCGATCAACCACGGCATCCGCCAGATAACTACACAGAAAAAACGCCAGGACAATCGCCAGAATGATCGCAAATACGCCAACGATCGGCCGCAGAAGCTGACTGATCAGATAGCGCTCGATCCGCTTCATGGTTCGGCACGCTCGGCGAAGATTTGCCTAACCAGGGCCAGGTCGACAGCGCTATCTACATCCACCGCTGCTTCAGGCCAGGGCAGAAGCACTGGTTGAACGCGCACACCGAAGCGCTTCGATAGCAGATCGAATGCTTGCTCCAGGGTCAGTCGACCGAGCAAATACCGCAACAGATTCGCCCAGCCAAGCCGCGCAACAATACGCCAGGGCTTTTTGCGATCGCGTTCAAACGATTGCCATAGATCAGCCAGTTTGCGGCCCTTCGGCGTGGCAAGCAAGAAGATATTGCTGCCGCATACGCTAATATCGGCGAAACGATAGCGCGTGCGGCGGTTCTGCGGAAAGCGCTGCATGACTTGCGCATAATCGACCAAGCCAACCAGCGCGTCGGAGGTTTCGGGCATATTCATGGCCTGCAGTAACGGCTGCCACCATTCGGGCTTCAGCAGGGGATGGTCACCCGTCAAAACCAGCACCGGGCGGTCGCCGGACAATCCACGCAATGCCATTGCAAGGCTGGCGGCCGGACCGGATGCGGGTTCAACAAACTGATACTCAACGCCCACTTTAACGGCATCTTGATACGGTTCCGCATTGTTGCTGACTACAGCCACCTGCCCTCGCTCGGGCCATCGGGATAATGCCTGCATCACGTGCGTCAACAATGCACGGCCAGCCAGCGGCACGAGTACTTTGCCGGGCACTCCGGCGTCAAGCGCTAACGGGTCTTCCGGACCACGATCACCGGCCAGCACAACCACATCCGCATTAGCCTGTTCAGTCACACGACGTACTCCGCGTGCCGCACAGGTTCGATGGCCTTGCCGTAAATGCGATACCGCTGGGTGATCTGCATGCCGAGCGACTCAATCAGCGAACGCATGCCGCGATTCTGCTCCAGAATCCACGACTGCTCAACGCACTCAATGCCGTCACGAATGGTATGCGGCTGGGTTGCAGCCATGAGCGCATAGCTTAACGCCGCACCGGTGATGCTTTGCTGATGTTCACGAGTGACGCCCATCAAGGGCACGCGTGCACTGCGACATTGCTTTCGGCCGATGCGCCACAACAGTTTGATCACGCCAATCGGCAGCAGACTGCCGTTTAAATCGGCAATCATTTCATTCAGGTTCGGTAGCGTAACCATAAATGCGGCCGGTGTACCGTCAAACCGGGCCAGATTGACATAGCCCGGACGCACCAGCAGCTTCATATCGTTGACGATGTGGGTGAACTCTGCTTCGGTCATCGGCACGAAGCCCCAGTTATTGGCCCAGGCCTGATTAAAAATTTCGCGCAGCAGGCCGGCCTTTTCGCCCAATTCACTTTTCGTGATCGGCTCAATCTGAATGCGATCACCGACCCGCTGCAAAATGCGCGTCATGGATTTCGGCGGCTGAAAGTCGGGCCTACCGCGGTAGGCCAGTAATTCGGCGCACGAGGAAAGACCCGCACGCTGCAGTTGCTCAGCGTAGTAAGGCGGTGCATAACCCATCATCATCATCGGCGGGCGATCAAAACCCTCGACGAGCAAAGCGCACTGTTGATTGATCGACAAATCAAATGGCCCCTGCATTTCGTTGCAGCCGTGGCCGGCCAGCCAGTCAGCAGCGCTATCTAACAACAAATCGAAAACGGCCGCATCATCAATCGCTTCGAGTTGACCGAACTGGCCCAGTCCAGCCCGTCCCTGCTCGGCCTGCAGCCTGTCTTGCTGAGCGCTGATTCTGCCGACCACCTGACTGCCGCGTTCGGCTATCCATGCACAGGCTTTGGCATGTTGAAAATACGGCTGGCGCGGTGCCCACAACTGTCGCACCTGCAAGGCGAGTGGTTCGACCCAGAATTCGCGATGCTTATGTAACGAGCGAGGCAATAAATGAAATTTTTTCCACTCCGTGCGGGTCTTGACGGGACGAATTCGAAGCTGTTGTGACTCAAGATTTTGCATTCAGGGTGTTGTGGTCGGCTAGTCTGATGTGGTAAAAAAACGACGAACTGTTGCGAAAATGTGCTTATTAACACATTATGTAGGCTTTGATCGCTATAGTGTGCGCAAAATGAAATTTTCAAATACCTGTTTTCTTTGTCACGCCAGCGACTTATAATGGCTGATTAAGATTTTTTGACAGTCGCCATTGATAATTGAAATCGCGCACGCAGTGTACGCGAGAAAACAAAATAACGAAGGGACGATCGGTTTGAGTCACGTACCTACCCCTACAAACAACTCGCTTCCGCTGAAAACCTCCGGCTACCGAAGCCTGGCCGAAGCACTGGACTATGCAGCACAAGGCACCACTGGCTGTAATTTCTACAACGGCCGTGGCAAGCTAATGCAGGTTATGACCTACACCCAGCTTCGCCAACGTGCGCTGGATATCGCTGCACGCCTGGCCGGCCTGGGTTTGTCGCGCGGCAGCCGAATTGCGCTCGTGGCGGATACGCATGCCGACTTCCACACGATGTTCTTTGCCTGCCAGTATGCCGGCCTAGTGCCGGTACCGCTACCAGCGGCCGTTCACTTAGGCGGCAAACAGGCATTTATTGAGCATCTGCGCGCGCTTTTGATCGATTGCGACGCGAAAGCAGCGTATGCCTCATCGGATTTCGTTAGTTTCCTGAACGCCGCCGTTGCAGACCTGGATCTCGCCGTCAGCGGTACGATTGAAGCGTTTGAACAACTGGCACCCGCAGGACAGTTGCCCGAACCGCCCGATTCAGAAGATCTGGCCTATCTGCAATATACCTCCGGCAGCACGCGCTTTCCGCGCGGCACCATGATTACCCAGCGTGCTGTGCTGACCAATCTGGCCGGCATTTTGCAATATGGCGTGCAG
>JBCCHH010000309.1:0-3162 GCA_039028855.1 Pseudomonadota bacterium
GCTGAGTTTTACGACACGGGCGAATTTACCGTGAGCATGGGCGAACAAGGCATTGATTTCTTCTTCGGCAGTGAATTGAAATAGCCTTTTACTGCCCTGGCTTAGTTGAAGCCATATTGTACCGCCTGCAGCTCATATCTAGCTGCAGGCGGTTTTCTTTACGCAAGTTGCTTGACCCTTGATTTTGAAGTGCAATGCAGTGCTTTGCCAACGGAAGTCAACGACGCAGGCACCTCTGACCCGCTGCTAACCGCCAACTGCAAATCTCAAACTCGATTTAGGCTAGACATATTCTCGAGCCAATGGAATGCTGACCAGCCGCCGCTCCGCTCGAGCCCTTTCCGAAAACTGCTCGAACAATTTCACCATCCGCGCCGGGCTGCGCGGGGCGTGGCGCAACAGGTAGTCGGTTAAACCGTGACCGGCATTGAGCTGAAAGTCACGCAACAGTTGATCGACCAACGCAACAAACAGCTCGTCGCGCTGACCCTGCAACGGCTTGAGTGAAAGCTTGGCCGCATGGCCCAGGCGCGATCGCAGGTCAGGCAGGTTGAAGTCACTGCGCTGAACACCGGTCATGACGATTCCAGACTGATCTGCACGCCAACGATTGAGTGCGTTGAATAGCGTCAGCTCAGTCTCGCTGTTGCCGCTGAGCTGGTCGACATCATCGAGCACAATCCAATCACCTGAAGTGGCATCCAATAAATCAATCACATCCACATCACCGCAGGCAACAAAACGCGCGCTTTCGCCGCGAGCCAGGCAGGCATTCAGCGTTGCGTGGGCAAGATGGCTGCGGCCACTGCTCGGCGAACCGGCCAGAAAATACCATTGGCCCGGCTGCAGACCCTGACGCAGCACGTCCACTACCGCCTGATTCTGGCCTGCAACAAAATTATCAAACCGCGGCCGACGCGGCGGCGTTAGCGCGAGCGGAATCTGCGGTGCGCTCATGGCTTCGATTCGGGCGGTTGCTCAAGCTTGCGCCGCTCGCGCACGATGCGGATCGAGCGGATCGACCAAACCACGACATAGTGAATCATAGTCGCCACGGCCAGCAGCCCAACCAGCCAGATCAGGCCCAGAGTCAGTGGTTCCGGCACGGCCAGACCGGCCAGCGCAACAAGCACCACCCACATCAGCAGCAGTTGACAGAACGTGTTGAACTTGGAAAGCTGGGTCGGCTCGCCCTTGAAGCGTTCGATTTTGTAGTGATAGAACAGTCCGCCGGCAACAATCACAATATCGCGCAGAACGACCAGGCCGACCAGCCACAGCGGCAATGCAGCCAGCCAGGTCAGCGTAATGTAGGCGGCGACCATGAGCAACTTGTCGGCCAGCGGATCAAGAAAGCCGCCAACTTCAGTTTGCCAATCGAAGTGTCGAGCCAGCGCGCCATCGAGCCAGTCGCTGAAGCCGGCGATCAACGCAACAATCAACGCAGTTGAATATTCGCCGAGTAGCAGCAGCGCGACCAGTACCGGCACAAGCAGCATGCGCGCGACGGTCAACGCATTGGGTAAAAAACGCCACTTGAGCATCGTCAGGCCATTACCACACCAGTCGGTAATGCAATTCACCAGTGATCGGATCGCGGCGCTCGAACTGCAGCAGACCCGACAAGCCGATGCGCGACTCGAGACCACTGGCGTTGGTAACGAGTTCAAACATGATGCTCTGAGCGTCGGCTTCGAGCACACGCAACGAATCCACACCGGTCAGGCCGTTCAGCACATTCAGCACTTCGGCATAGTGTAGCGGGCTGCTCATGCCCGAAACCACCAGCTGCTGTACGCTGGTCTGGCCGGCACGCACTGCGAGCCGGCGGCTCAGCGCCGTTGCAATCTGACTCAAGCCGATATCCACCACTTCGGCTGCATCTTCACCAGAGCGCTCGAAACCGCGCTCAAGATCGCCAAGCCTCCAGGCCCAGCGCCCGGTCGTAAAGTTTTGATTGCTACGCAAGTCCAGCATGATGATGCCGCCGGCACCGTAACGCCGCATGGCCGGTAATGCTGCATCGGTAAAGCCGCCGCGTATATCGGAAGGCGAAACCTCAATCTGGTCGCCGGCGTCGAGAATGGGGCGAATCAGGTTCAGACCATAGCGAAATGCGGCACGCCGAATAGCGTAATCAATATATGCATCCTCAAGCAGATAACTCGCACGGCCATCCTGATCGGCCACTACCCAAAATAGCAGATTCGGTCGCTCCGAACCCCAGCGTGACAGGCCGAACTGCTCGAGTCGCTGATTCAGTGCACGCGAGTCAAACTCAATGCGCTGCATGCGCAGCGACCGGCTGCGTCCGTCGGCTTGAGGCACTTCGATCTGACGAAACTCGCGCGTCAGGACCATGGCTTCAATATCAGAATCTTCCAGCACCAGACGCTTAACCAGATCCTGACCCACCTCACCAGTCAGACGTACCAGCACCTGATTCAACACATCGCTGACCGGCACGATCTCGCCCTTCTCGGTCTGCACGGGCAGTTCTCCGACGTACAAATCGTCGCTTGCCTGGGCCGAAGCAGCCAGCAACATAAGCAGCGAAAAAACACTTGCAATAAAGGCTTTCATCACGCCCGAAACCATAGCATAAGGTCTTGCCATTCGGGATGGCATCGGAAGTAGTCTGACCGGCTCATTTCAGGCAAAATGCGACAGGTCTACTCGCTGCCAAACAAGCACGGATTCTGAGCCCATGAATCAACCGCCCGAAAAATCGTCTTCGGTGCCGCTGGACTATCGCAGCGCCGGCGTGGATATCGATGCCGGCAACACGCTGGTTGAACGCATCAAACCTCTGGTACGCGCTACCCTGCGACCCGAAGTCATGGGCAGCCTCGGCGGTTTTGGCGGGCTGTTTCGACTCGGCGCCGGGGATAACAATCGGTATCAGGATCCAGTGCTGGTTTCCGGTACCGACGGCGTCGGCACGAAACTGCTGCTGGCTCAAGCGCTGAACCGGCACCACACAATTGGGATTGATCTGGTTGCAATGTGCGTCAACGATATTCTTGTCACAGGTGCCGAGCCGCTGTTTTTTCTCGACTATTTCGCCTGCGGAAAGCTGGCCATCGATCAGGCCGAAGATGTCGTTAGCGGTATCGCCGAAGGCTGCAAACAGGCCGGCTGCGCCTTGATTGGTGGCGAAAC
>JBCCHH010000310.1:0-3148 GCA_039028855.1 Pseudomonadota bacterium
GCAAAAACCATGTAAATGCCCTATCAAAGTAACCCCCATAAATCAACTAACAACTTGACGCATGTAGGACAACTGCTGCATAGCTCAAGTGAGCTGGGCAGCGGGGGGGACCGCTCTGTCGATCCGTCCACGAATCGGTGGTCGCCAGTGACAGCGTTGTAACGGCATTTCCGCCCTGGGTTTGCCGTACCTCCGGGTCTGCGCCGAGGTTGCCGATCAAAATAACTTTGTTGATTCCACGTGCCATGATTGTGCCTTGCGTGAATGATGATGATTTCTTTACTCAATCAAAAAGTCTAGCACAGCAGCGCCGCAAGACCGATGGTATCGCGGGCTTGAGCGATGTCATCTTTGGCTAAAGATTAAGAAGTTTCTGATGCCTCTACCGCCGTATAATTGAGTGCTATGAGTACCGTCAACCCAATCACCTGCCCCGGCACGCTGGCCGAGGTGATGGATCTGACTGCGTCTGACCGCCGAGCAATGGATGATTTGATTCGCCAGCGCCTGCGCTCGGACGTGGTGCTGGTTAACCAGGTCGCCGAATACATTATCGGTGCCGGTGGCAAGCGACTGCGTCCGCTCGTGCATCTGCTGGCCGCACGCGCCTGCGGCTACAGCGGTCAAGGGCACATTCAGCTCGCAGCAGTGATTGAATTTATCCACACCGCCACGCTGCTGCACGACGATGTGGTCGATGGCTCCGAGCGTAGACGCGGTCAGCAGGCAGCGCAAATGGTCTGGGGCAATTCAGCCTCGGTGCTGGTTGGTGATTTTCTGTATTCACGCAGTTTTCAGATGATGGTTGAGCTCGAATCGCTCGAAATCATGTCGATTCTGGCTGACACTACCAATACGATTGCCGCCGGTGAAGTGTTGCAGTTGATGCAACTCGGCGATGCCGATCTCAATGAATCCGGCTATTTGCGCGTCATCGGCGATAAAACCGCCTGTTTATTCGCCGCCGCGGCCAAGCTCGGTGGTGTGTTGCAGCAAGCCGATGCGCAAATGATCCAACAACTGTCCGATTTTGGCTTCGCGCTGGGACAGGCATTCCAGATTACCGATGACTGGCTGGATTATTCCGGCCACGGCGAGCGGTTGGGCAAAAACCTCGGCGATGACTTATCCGAAGGCAAGGTCACCCTGCCGCTGATTCTGGCGCTGCGCGAAGCCGAGACTGACGACCGCAGATTTCTGGCCGATGCCATCCAGGCCGGCGGTACCGATGAACTGCAGCGCGTGCGCTCCATTCTGCAAAAAACCGGCGCGCTAGACGCGGCAATCGAACGTGCGGTGGCATTTTCCGGGCAAGCCCAAAACGCGCTCAATGGGCTGCCCGCCAGCCATGAGCGCGATGCGCTGCAGTTACTGGCTCAGTTTGCAGTGGACCGTACGCTCTAGCCAGCCAGGCTTCTGATCGAAGAGCCGATCAAGCTAGCGCCTGTACGGCCCGCATGAACTGATCGCCTCGATCTTCAAAATTCTGATAGTGCGGAAAACTCGGTGCACCGGGCGACAATACGATTTGCGTGTTCAGACCGGCTAAACGGCTCGCGGCCACAACCGCCTCAGACATGCACTGCGCATGAACAACGCGATGTTGATCGACCAACCCTGCCGTTATCAGCGCATCAGCAATCTGAACGCCGTTATCCGGCAGCGTCACGATTCCCGCAAACGGATCTTTCGCTGCGCGCTTTCGGTGCCGGATCAACGTCTGCCAGTCGGCCGGACGATCCAAACCACCCACCAAAAGCACCACATCATCACCGCAGCAGTCGAGCGCCGCCTGCGTCGCATAGGGCGTGGTCGAAATCGAATCGTTGATCCAGCGCCGCCCAACTGCATCGGTCAACTGCTGTAGCCGATGCGGCAGCGGCTTGAAGCTGTGTGCGGCTTGCGCCAGTTCGGCGGCATCGAAGCCCAGGCTGGCGACCACTGATATCGCCAACGCCAGATTATCCAGATTGTGTTTGCCGATCAGCGGCCAGTCGCCGGCACATAACAGGCGCTCGTTGCCGGCATACACCCCGTCGGCTTGCGATCGAATGTGATCACTGGCATTGCCGAACTTGAGGCCGGTATAGCCGTGCGTAGCGTCGCTTAATAGCGCATCAATCGCATTGATCCACAGCGGCCGACCATCAAGCAAATCCATCAGGCGGAGCTTGGCTGCATAATAGTTTTCGAGCGAGCCGTGCCAATCCACATGCTCGGGAAAAAGGCGCGTAATCACACCGATTTCTGGCAAGGCCTGTAGATCGACCAGTTGATAACTCGACATTTCAATCACAAACCAGTCGGCTTGATGTTCGAGCAGACCAATCAGCGGAATGCCGATGTTGCCGGCCATCGCGACCGATTGGCCAGCCGATTCCAGCAAATGCGTAATCAGCGCGGTGGTCGTACTCTTGCCCTTGCTACCCGTAATCACAATGCTGCGGGCCTGCGGACGTTCTGCGAACCATAGCGATGAAGTGGTGGTTATTTCGATCCCGCGCTTACGCGCATCAAGCAGCGCCGGATGATCAACCGGCACGCCCGGCGAGCGCAGAATGCGATCGAAGTCCAGATTCGCTGCGGACAGGCTTTGAATATGCAGCGGCCATTGCTGCGGTCTGATTTCCGGCGACTGCTCGGCGATGACTTCAAGCCGAGCCTGCGGCATGCGCGCCAGTACTTGAGACTCCAGCGCCCGGCTCTCGCGGCCGAAACCGATCAGCCCGGTTTTACCCGTGGCTAAATCATTGAGGCGCACACAAAAACTCCGATGGAATTCGGTGCGGGCCGTGCCGATGCAGCAGCATGCTCAGATCGATTTCGCTCAAATCCAACGCATGATCGCTGAGCTTCTGAATCAATGATTGGACGACGCTATGCTTTTGCCAATCCTCGGATTCTGCTAACAAGCGCAGTGCGGCGCGTGCTTCATCGGCTGCACCGACGCACTCGAATGGCCGATGGCCATCCAATTCCAGCAGTTCGGCAAAACCCTCACTCAGGGTCGCGTCGGCCAGCAAATCCTGCCCGAATATGGTCTGCAAGTGCTGTGGCGATAGAAATGGTGCAAGCGCCAGATAAACAAACTGGCGCATATCACGATTGGGCTGAATAAAAGAGCGCCCAACATAATGCGAACGAATGA
>JBCCHH010000311.1:0-3143 GCA_039028855.1 Pseudomonadota bacterium
AGATCGACAGCGACGACGAAGAAAATGTCGAGCATCTGCGCGACCTGGCCTCTGAAGCTCCGGTGATTCGACTCGTGAATCTGATTCTTCAGCGCGCCGTTGAAGCGCGCGCCTCGGATATTCATATCGAGCCGTTCGAGAATCGGCTTAAAGTTCGCTACCGCGTGGACGGTGTATTGCAGGAAGTTGAGGCACCGCCGTCGCGTTCGACGGCCGCGGTGATTTCGCGCGTCAAGATCATGGCCAAACTGAACATCGCCGAGCGTCGATTGCCGCAAGACGGACGCATCATGCACCGCGTGCAGGGCAAGGAGCTGGATTTACGTGTATCGACCGTGCCGACCTCGCATGGCGAGAGCGTGGTCATGCGTATTCTCGATCGTGAGGCTGTGACGCTCGATTTTGCCGCGCTCGGTTTCGCCGACGACACGCGCGATGATTTCATAAAGGCACTGGAAATGCCGCATGGCATCATCCTGGTCACCGGCCCGACCGGTTCGGGTAAAACCACTACGCTGTACACGGCCTTGAGTCAACTCAATGCGCCTTCGCGCAAGATCATTACGGTGGAAGATCCGGTCGAGTACCAGCTTGAAGGCGTCAATCAGATTCAGGCCAAATCGTCAATCGGGCTGAACTTTGCCAGCGCGCTGCGGGCGATTGTGCGACAAGACCCGGATGTGATCATGATCGGCGAGATGCGTGATCTGGAAACGGCTAAGATCGCGATTCAGTCTGCGCTGACCGGTCACCTAGTGCTCTCAACCCTGCACACCAATGATGCGGCCGGTGGCGTCACGCGTATGCTTGATATGGGCGTGGAAGATTATCTGCTGACCTCGACCGTCAATGCGATCATGGCCCAGCGCCTGGTGCGACGACTCGATCCGTTGACCAGCCAACCCTACAAAGTGCTGCCTGAGATGGTGCGCGAACTGGGCCTGCATGAACTGACCGATGATGAGGAAATCACCTTGTATCGTCCCGGTTCCTCGGAAACCAACCCGACCGGCTACAAGGGCCGCGCCAGCATCATTGAACTATTACTCATGTCCGACGAAATTCGCCGCATGGTCATGAAGCAGGCCACCTCCGGCGAATTGGAACGCCAGGCCATCGCCGAAGGCATGCGCACCATGTATCAGGACGGCATGCTTAAAGCCCTGTCTGGCCTAACAACGCAGGAAGAAGTGCTGCGCGTAACGCAGGAGAGTTAAGGAACTTCCCGATGAGTATGCACGAAACGCGTTTCAGTTGGAAAAGTCGAAGATCGTGCGGGGCGATCCATGAGGCAGTAGCCGTCGCTACGACTAAGGGGCGCAACGTGTGCGCTTCGACTGTTCCAGCGAAACCTGTCAGGACGGGTATTTGCGGGCGCCCCGCAGCGTTTCGATTCGCTTATTTGGAACAACCAAACTGCGCTCGCCGAAGCCGGTTCGGTGCATCCCGCAAAGACGCCGTCGCGTCCGTGCATACTCATTGGGAAATTCCTTAAAGTGCCGGTTTTTGAGTACAAAGCCGTATCCACGAACGGTGAGACGCTGACCGGCGAGATGGAAGCGCCAAATGCCGATCTCGTGATCGCGCATATTCAGGAAACCGGTAATATTCCGGTCCAGGCCAAAGAGGTCGGCTCGGGCTTTCGCTTGGAAACCCTGTTTCGCGGCCGCCAGGGCTTATCGCAGCGTGAAATTGGCGATATTACCGGCCAGTTGGCGACGCTGCTCGGTGCCGGATTGCCGCTGGATCGTTCGCTCGGCATTCTGGTTGAACTGTCCGAAAACGAGCGCATCGAGAAACTGCTGACCAAGGTGCGCGATCGCGTACGCGAGGGCATCTCGCTATCTGAAGCGCTCGAAGAGCGTCACGGCGTGTTCTCGCGCTTCTACATCAATATGGTGCGCGCCGGCGAACTGGGCGGTGCGCTTGATCAGACGCTGGCGCGCATGGCCGAATACTTGGAGCGTGCCAAGGAACTCAAAGACGGCGTGGTATCGGCACTGATTTATCCGGCCCTGCTGGTGATTCTGGCGATTGCCTCGCTGGTGCTGCTGATGGTGTACGTGATTCCACAGTTCACGCCGATGTTTGAGGACTTCGGCGCAGAATTGCCGCTGCTGACGCGCATCGTGATGGCAGTCGGCGCGTTGCTGCAGAACTTCTGGTGGGGCTTGATCGGCATTACCCTGCTGATTGTCGTATGGTTCCGCGCGCAGATGAAGAATCCGTCGTCGCGCCTGCGCTGGGATGGTCGTTTTCTCGCCATGAAGTGGGTCGGCGACATTATTGCCAAAATCGAAATGGCGCGTTTGGCACGCACCACGGGCACACTGCTGATCAATGGCGTACCGCTGCTGTCGGCAATCTCGATATCCAAGAACGTCATGACGAATACCGTCCTTCGAGAAGATGTTGGCAAGGCAGCCAAGAAGGTTAAAACGGGCACGCCGATGGCCAAAGCCCTGAACGAGAGCGGTCGCTTCCCGCGTCTGGCGTTACAGATGGTCAATGTCGGTGAAGAAACCGGCCAGCTCGATGAAATGCTGCTCAAAGTCGCCGATACCTATGACCGCGAAGTCAAGACCACGATTGATCGATTTATGGCGCTGCTGGTACCCGCGCTGACGCTGGGTCTGGCCGCGTTAATTGGCACCATTGTGATGTCCGTGCTATTGGCTATCCTGGGCATCAACGAACTGGTCGGATAAGCACATCCGATGCGTGTGTATCTGAGGGAAATCCTGGCGACTTTTGTGGTCAGATTAAGCATCGGATAACGAAGCCGTAACTAAATTTACACAGAACCAAAAGGTGTTTGCGATGAATAGAAATAGGTATGCGATAGGTGCACGTGGCACAGCTCAGGGTTTTTCGCTCGTTGAGCTGCTCGTGGTACTGATTATTCTCGGCCTGATTGCCGGGCTGGTGGTGCCGAATATCATGGGCCGTGGTGAAGACGCCAAGGCCCGCACCGCCCTGGCCGAAGTACAGCGCCTGTCAATGGCGGTGGATGAATTTTACCTCGATACCGGCCGCGCTCCGAGTGAGCTGCGTGAGCTCGTCGAAGAGCCCGGCAACGTGTCGAACTGGAACGGGCCGTACGTGAATAACTCCAACCTCAACGATCCGTGGGGCAACCCGTA
>JBCCHH010000312.1:0-3132 GCA_039028855.1 Pseudomonadota bacterium
CCAGTTTCCGGAAAAGCTGATTCCGCTGATGCTGATCAACGCGCTGCACGGCAAAGCGTTGCCGGTCTATGGCGATGGTCAGCAGCGCCGTGACTGGTTGTATGTAGACGACCACTGCCGTGCACTCATGGCCGTGCTCGACAACGGTCGGCCGGGTCGGACCTACAACATCGGCGGCAATGCCGAGCGCGATAATTTATCGGTCGTGTACAGTCTGTGCGATCTGCTCGATACGTGCGAACCGCCCGGTTATGCGCTCAACCATCCGCGCCGTGACTTGATCGAATTCGTTACCGATCGACCCGGCCATGACCGGCGCTATGCGATCAACGCTTCCCGCATCCAACAGGAGCTGGGTTGGCTGCCTCAGGTTGATTTCGCGTCCGGTCTGGCGCGTACTGTTGACTGGTATCTGAACAACATCGAATGGTGGCAGCGCATTCAGGACGGCTCGTATCGTGGTCAGCGTCTGGGTACAAGAATTGGGCAGGTTTCATGAATCGCAAAGGTGTAATTCTGGCCGGCGGCGCAGGTTCGCGCTTGTATCCATTAACGCGCGTCATCAGCAAGCAACTGTTGCCGGTCTATGACAAGCCGATGATCTATTACCCGCTGTCGACGCTGATGCAGGCCGGTATTCGTGAAATTCTGCTGATCACCACGCCGCATGAGCAGGCCCTGTTTCACCGGCTGCTGGATGACGGAAGCCAGTGGGGTCTGAATCTTGAGTATGCCGTGCAGGATGAGCCACGCGGACTGGCTGATGCGTTTCGCGTCGGCGCCGAATTTGTTGGCAACGAGCCGAGTTGCCTGATTCTTGGCGACAATATTTTCCACGGCGGTGGTATGACCGAATTGTTGAATCGCGCCGGCCGGCGCGAGCAGGGTGCAACCGAGTTTGGGTATCCCGTGCGCGATCCTGATCGCTACGGAGTGGTCGAGATGGATATCGATGGTCGCGTAGTGTCGATTGAAGAAAAGCCAGACAAACCGAAATCGAATGATGCGGTGACCGGTCTGTATTTCTATGATGGTCATGCCGTTGAATATGCAGCCAAACTTCAGCCATCGAAGCGTGGCGAGCTGGAGATTACCGATTTGAACCGGGTCTATCTTGAGGCGGGCGAGTTGACCGTCGAACGCATGGGGCGCGGCTATGCCTGGCTCGATACCGGTACGCATGAATCGCTGCAGCAAGCCTCGAACTACATCGAGACGCTGGAATCGCGCCAGGGTTTACGCGTAGCCTGCCCGGAAGAAATCGCCTATCGTCAGGGCTGGATTGATCGGGCTCAGTTACTGGCGCTGGCCGGGCCGCTGATTTCGAGCGGCTATGGCGATTATCTGCGCCGCGTAGCCGATACGCCGCCGCACTGATTGTACGCACGTGTCTCGATGAATATCCAACCGACATCGCTGCCTGGCCTGCTGCTAATCGAACCACAGGTGTTCGGCGATGCACGCGGCTGGTTTATGGAAAACTGGCGCAGTTCCAGGCTGACCAGGCATGGCGTACCCGAACAGTTTGCCCAGGCCAATACCAGCTCCAGCCGGCGCGGTGTCTTGCGCGGTCTGCATTTCCAGTGGCCCGAACCACAGGGCAAACTGGTCTGGGTCACCCAGGGCACGGTGTTTGACGTGGCCGTTGATATTCGTACTGATTCAAAGACCTTTGGTCAGTGGTTCGGTGCCGAGCTGAGCGCTGAAAATCATCATCAGCTATGGGTGCCGGAAGGTTTTGCGCACGGTTTTCAGGTATTGTCGGAGCAGGCGACGTTTACCTACCTGTGCAGCCGGATTTATCATGCCGAGTACGATGCAGGCATTGCCTGGGATGATGCGGAGATCGGTATCGACTGGCCTGAAGCCCCGAGCGAACTGTCCGACAAGGATCGAAACGCGCCGACGCTGGAGCAATTGCGTACGCTGGAAATGAATACCCGAACGAAAAAATTACCCAAATGCGCATCCTGCTGACCGGAGCCGCCGGCCAGTTGGGTCGCCACCTGGCGCCGCGTTTGGCCGCGCTCGGCGAACTCGTATCCACCGACGTCAACGGCGGCGATTTCCGTTGTGATCTATCGGACCGCCGACTGCTGGAGCGCTCGCTCAATCGGGTGCGGCCGGATATCGTGGTCAATCCAGCCGCCTGGACCGCAGTCGATCGGGCCGAAGACGAGCCCGAGGCCTGTTTCCGGCTCAATCGCGATATGCCGGGCTGGTTGGCCGAATGGTGCGCAGCCGAGGGTTGTCTGCTGGTGCATTTTTCGACCGATTATGTATTTTCCGGTGCACGGCACCGCGCTTGGCGAGAAGTCGATGCGCCGAGTCCGCAGAGCATATACGGCCAGAGTAAGTACGAAGGCGAGCAGGCCATTCGGCAGACGCAGACCAAGGCCATCCTGCTGCGCACGGCCTGGTTGTACAGCCATTTTCCGGGCAATTTTCTATCGGCGATTCTGGGTCGTGCCGAGCGCGGAGAGAGCCTGCGCGTGGTGTCGGATCAGATCGGTTCGCCGACCTGGGCTGGAGACCTGGCTGATGCTTGTGTAACGCTGTTGCTGCGACAGGATCAGTTAGGCGATGGGCTCAGCCTGTTTCATGTAGCCGGGCGCGGTTCGCTGTCGTGGCATGAATTTGCCCAGCGCGCGGTGGCTCGGGCGCATGCATTGGATTTGCTCGATCATTCGGTCGATGTCCAGCCCATTGCGAGTGCAAGTTGGCCGCATAAGGCGCGACGGCCGGATTGGTCCGTGCTGGATTGTGAACGCTTCGAGCAGTTTGTTGGTCAAAAATTGTCAACCGTTGACGAGGGCCTCGAAGCCTGTCTGCAACAGTGGGTACAAAGCGTATGTCACTAGATCAACCAATCATTCCCGTAATTCTCTCTGGCGGTGCCGGTACGCGGCTGTGGCCGGTGTCGCGCAAGGCCTATCCGAAGCCATTTATGCGCCTGGCCAATGGCCAAACGCTGGCCGGTGCAACCTTAAGGCGTGCGCTCGGCGTTAGTACGGCCGATCGAACACTAACAGTCACTGCCCGTGACTATTACTTTCTGACCCGCGATATCTACCGCGAAATTGCGCCCGCTGCCGAGCACCATTTTCTGCTCGAGCCGGAAGGACGCAACAC
>JBCCHH010000313.1:0-3125 GCA_039028855.1 Pseudomonadota bacterium
ACGCTCAGCGTACGCTGAGCCGCCTGTTGCTGACCGCAAATCCACTTCAGATCCAACCGATCAGCAAATCGTTCGACCAGTTCGGACACGGCCAGTGTTTGGCTGCTCGGCACGGTCATTTGCCAGGATCCGCGGACTCCTCATTTAGCAGCCCAATCAGATCCGTTTCCAGTGCAACCGTTCGAAACGCTTCGCGGCGCGATGCATCGCTGAATATCCCGGCGATGGAAGCCAATAAACGCAAATGCGTTTCACTGCACTCGGCCGGCACCGACAGCGCGAAGAACAGGTCGACTTTTTCTGAATCCGGACTATCGAAGTCAATCGGCCGGCGCAAGCGAATAAATGCACCCGACACGCCAATTTGTTCAACCCGACAGTGAGGTATGGCCACGCCGTGGCCCAAACCGGTCGAGCCCAATCGTTCGCGCTGACAGAGCCCATTGAAAATGGCACGGCTACTGGTGGCATCAGGTGACAAAGCCAGCAATTCGGCAGCTTTTTCAAGCAACGACTTCTTGCTGCTGACGCTGATGTCGAGCGCAATACGCTCATTGGCCAAAATATCGACAAGTTGCATAAGCCTAGACGCGCGCTGCGTTAGTCCGTCAGATTGGAGGCAACCAGGTACGTAGTTTCAGCATTCGCAGACTTAAGAGAAGGCGTCAACTGGCTTCCAACGGCGGATGTGGTTCATCCGAGCGGTGATGATCGGTGACTTTTTCTTTATGCCGACGTACCTGACGAGCCATCTTGTCGGTCATTTTATCAATCGCCGCATACATATCGTCGGCGACGGCATCGGCATGCAGGTGATTAGTTCGACCGCCTACGCTGACCGTGGCTTCCGCCATGTGCTCAATGCGCTCCAGTCGCAGCACCACATGCGCGCTGATCAAGTTGCCAAACAGACGATTCACTCGTTCCAGCTTTTCGGTCACATAGGCGCGCAGCGCCTGGGTTACTTCCACGTTATGTCCGGTAATTTCCAGTTGCATGATTCTCAAGCCTCCGGCTTTTCTGTCATCATCTTCATTCAATAATTCATCGGGCTGACGCTTAACCGATCGAGCTTCCAATGGTATACCAGACGCACTGACAATTGGTTTGATTGCTCATATGCTCATTGTGCCGCATTTTGGCCATTTTGAACCGATTAGCCAATTCCAAGCCGCCGACGCTTTGAGGAGCCGGGAATGCCTAACTGCTCACGGTATTTCGCCACCGTACGCCGCGCCAGCATCAAGCCATCAGCACCAAGCTCGTCGGTCAGTTTCTGGTCGGAGTAGGGCTTGTCGCGCGGTTCAGATTGAATCAGGCTCTCCAATCTAGCCTTGACCGCAGTCGCAGCCACAGGCTTACCGCTGACGGTTGGGATCGCAACCGAAAAAAAGTGCTTCAACTCAAACGTGCCACGCGGCGTGTGTACATATTTGCCGCTAGTAGCACGAGAAATGGTCGATTCATGTACATCAACAATTTCGGCCAAATCCTTTTGCAAAAGCGGCTGCATGGCCATTTCTCCATGCTCAAAAAAATCGCTTTGAATACGCACGATAGATTCGGTTACGCCACGTAAGGTATTGTTGCGCAAATCCAGACTGCTGATTAACCACTGGGCTTCCTGTATACACTTCTTGAGATAGTCCCGATCCTTACCCGTGGTCGATTTCATTAGGCGCAGATAGGCTTCGTTCAGGCGCAGGCCAGGTTCGTAATCACGATTGAGCGTGACGCGCCAGCCGTCTTTGTCTTGATGCACATACGCGTCCGGCACGATATAGTCCCGATCATCACGGCTGAAACGAAGACCGGGCCTGGGGTTGAGTTTACGAATCAACTCCAACGCAGCTTCCACCTGTGGCTGCTCAAAGCCAGTCAAGCGGGCCAGACCCGACACGCTTTGCTGAGCCAGCGCTTCCAAATGGTTCTCAATTAGATGTTCCGCCAACCCACGCCAGACAGGTTCGGAAGGCAGTGCACGCAGCTGAATCAACAAACACTCTGCCAGGCTGCGCGCAGCTACGCCAATCGGCTCGAAATGCTGAATACGTTCGAGTACTGCAGAAATTTCTTCAATACTAACCAGATATTCCGGCGCCAGCGAAGCACGCAGCGTACTTAACTCATCATGCAGATAGCCATCTTCATCCAGCGCATAGATGATCGCCTGTGAAATGGCTTCATCCTGCTCATTGAACCCGGCGAGGTTTGCCTGCCAAAGCAGATGCGCAGTGAGCGATTCTGCACTCGGGTCACTGATAAAACGATCATATTCGGGGGTTTCGCCGATCTCGGAAAAGCCCTCAGGCAGATCATTCCAGTCCGCTACTTCTGGTTCAGGCCGGTCCACATCCAGATCTGAATCTGAGAGCGAATCGCTGATTTCCGGCTCGTGCTCCAGATTGGTCTGGGGATCAAATTCGGCGTCGGACTCCAGTTCAAGTAGTGGGTTGGACTCCAGCGCCTGCTCGATATGCTCACGCAACTCAAGGCGATTCAACTGCAGCAGCTCAATCGCCTGACGCAATTGTGGCGCAAGCTTGAGCTTTTGCCCAAGCTTAAGCTTGAGTCCCGTATTGAGTACCATCGTTTGATTCTAAATCAACGGTTTGCGGGCGGCACTGCAACAATACAGATTGTGTGACGGATATCACATAACTGCAGACGCCATCGCTATTCTTTACCTAGAGCGAGTAACACTCGTTCACGTATTTCAGCCAGTGGATCACGCTCAATAAAATCCTGTATCAATGTTGCATAACGCGGATGGCGCTGTAACAAACGCTGCATTGACTGCTCACCCGGCTGCATACCCAGTGGGCCAAAGCTGGCGTTACCTTCATGTGCAACAAACGCATCGTCGCACAGCACGTGTTTCCAACCCGCTGAACGAGCGCGCATACACCAGTCGTTTTCCTCACCATAGCCCAGCCCAAAAGCCTGTTCGTCAAAGTCACCAATCTGATCCAGGCAGGCCCGACGCAGATACATGCAAAAACCCACCGCAGTCGGCAATGCCGGATAGCTTGGAGGCTGCACCGACTGACAGGCTTGTGCCCATTGTTCCGGATTGTCCGGCACGGGGGCCGGCTGACAAAAAGCTGGTAGCGAAGCAATTTCAC
>JBCCHH010000314.1:0-3114 GCA_039028855.1 Pseudomonadota bacterium
ATACCGGATGATGAATCTAAGAACAAAGAGGATCTGGACAACACGTGATGTGTTATGGCTAAAGAAGTCATTTGGGGACTTCCACAAAATCAAAAAGGGACAGATTAATCTTGATGATGATAGTATTGAAGACGACAATGATCATTATGTTGATGATCCAGTTATTGAAGTACTGGAAGGGAATGATGACCCTCCCCAAGTTGAATGGAATAGAGTTGGAGGTCGATTGCAACGTGCTGCTTCGCAAGACAAAAATGAAGAAGATGAAGATGATTATGAAATCGACCAATGGACAAACAAGTTTGGTCCTGGTTTCGTGCAAGACTCTGCCATCGCAATAGCTGATGTTGCCATGGCAAGTATTGACGATGAAATACGAGATGATACGCCGTCGACATTTAGAGAAGCTTGGTTTCATCCCAACAAAGCTGAACTTGCAAAATGGAGGACAGCCATTCGCCTTGAATTCCAGGCTGCATCGCCCGGACTAGCCCAGCGATGCAGGTGCGACTCAATCGAGTTGCTCGCCGAACAGCGTGAAATACAGCATCCGATAGATATCGGTATTGCTGATGCCCGAGGTTGGCAGCAACTCTTCGGCGTTGAGCCCAGCGGCACGCGCAATCACACCGCTGCCGACGTCAGCCCCTGAAGCCCAGCCAATCGCAAAGGCATAGGCATTACCGTCTCGATCGGGTTTGGCCATGAACGGTGCGCTGCCGGTGCCGTGGATGCCATCAATGGCCGAATCGCTCCATGGATCGTTGGACGGCAATTCATCCAGCTCTGTCGGTACGGTCAGCACTTGTGGGCCGTTGGCGTTGCTGTCGCTGGTCATCACCATGAAAGTATTCGGATGTTCATCGATAAAGTCATGGATGACACCGATGGCATCGTCAGCGCGTTTCATGGCTTCAAGGCAACCGGCGGCATTCATGCGATTGCACATATTGTCGGTGCCTTCTTCTTCGATCACGAGCAAAAAGCCGTTTTCGTGGCGTTGCAGGCGGCTCAAGCTGAAATCGATCATCTCGGCCACGGTCGGCGCGCTGGCCAAGTAGTGATCCAGCTGCAGCTCGTTTTGTTCTTCTTCGGAAAGGTCATGATAGGTGTCTTCAAGCGCAAATATTCCAAATACGCGGGTGACGTCTTCGGGTAGTGCCATGAGTTCATCACGGGTATAGACCACGCGATAGCCGTTTGCTTCGATTATTTCGATCAGGTTTTTACCGTCGCTTCGGCTGCCTTCGCCAAAGCGGCCGCGCCGGCCTTCGGGCAGTAGCCATTGCTCGCCGGCGCCGAGAATAATTTCGACACCGGAGTTGACCACTTGCTCGGCAATGTCTTCATGGTCGCCGCGCGAGGGTGCGCGTGCGACAAATGCCGCCGTACCCGGTTCGACCAATGAGCCGGTCTGTACGAGCGCGGTGCCGATGCCGGCTACAAGTGCCTGCTGCATGATGGTCAATTCCGTGCCGTTGGCTGAAGGGTAGGGTGCGCCTTCAGCATCGAGGCCAAAGGATTCGGAATAGGCGCGCGTACCCGTTGCATGCGTGACTGCGCCGGCGTTCGAGGTCGCAACCAGTTGATCGGAAATGTGTCCGCGATAGGGTGCAATTTCAGGCAGACGATCCCAATTCAATTCGCCGTCCGGGCCATAGTGCAGCAAGCGCACGGCATCCCAGTGGCTGGCCGAGGTGCCGTCCGGATGAAAGAAAATCGCACCGTTGCCAGTCGGGCTTGGCGCTGGTTCTGATGAAGCCAGAGCCGGAGCTATCCAACAGACCGCGCTGAGCACAAAAGCGGAGTTTGTAGTGAGGCGAAATATCATGATGCTGTACTTTTTTGAAACGACCGCAAACTATTACACAGTTCAAACATGAATGCGAGGTGACATGATTCATAGAAATTGTTAGCTCAATCGCTAATCCTCACGGGCCGGCTGTTTTCGAACACTTGTGATGTGCTAATTTACGGTGCTTGATCAAAAACCTGGGCTATACGATGTCGCGATCCACTATATTCACTGTAGTTGTACTCTTTCTGTTCTATTGTGCGTCGGCTGCTGCCAATCCGCGCTGTGAAATCAGAACCTCAAGTGCGGTGTTTGACACCTGCACACAGCAACTCAAGCTGCTTGTTACTGCGCCGGAATCGTTACAGCAAAAAACCAGCCGCAGCAACGGCGAGTTTACCGTCATCAAGTATCGTGGCCCGATTGCCGAGCGCAGTCGGCAGCAGCTTGCGGCTGCGGGTGTTGAAATCGTGCAATATCTGCCCTGGTACAGCTACGTCGTTCGTACGGCGGATGCGTTGCCGAACGACCCTGAGATTTCCTGGCAGGGTGCCATTCAGCCGATCTGGAAAATCAGCCCGGATTTGTTTGATCTCGAAGCTGCGTATGCCGAGGCTGAGGTGCCGATTCGCGTACAGTTCTGGCCGGGCGCCGCATTTGCTTCGATTCAGAATCAGTTGCTCGATAGCTCAAATGTCCAGCTGCAGTTTCAAGCCGATAGCCCGCTCGGTGCCTATCTCGGCTTGCGCGTAGCGCATGCCGGCTTGCCGGACTGGCTGGCAAACATGGCGGAACTCGATCAAGTCCGTTCGATCAGCTTGATGCGTCCGGCTCGCCTGTTGAATTCCGAAGCCGGCTGGTTGCATCAGTCGGGTGATGCGCCGGGTAATCTGCCGGTATTCGAGCAGGGCATCTTCGGCTGCGGTCAAACCATCGGCGTGCTCGATTCCGGCTTTGATTACGGCAGTTGCGCATTTCGCGATGATAATCAACCCACGCCGACAATTGATGATTGTGCGACCGGCGCCATCTGTCCCTCTGTGTCGATGGACAACACGCATCGCAAGATTGGCCTGTACTACAACTGGTCGGGCGGCAGCGCAGGCGATGACCCTTGCGGCGGCGGTTCCTCGTTCGGTCATGGCACCCACGTGGCCGGTTCAATCAGCGGTAATCAGCTTGAGAATCCAACCGACTGCGATAATCTTCAGACTCCCGGCGCACTGACTGACTTTGATGGCACGTCCGCCCCTGGCGTGGACATTCTGGTCCACACAGCGGGCCGGCTGCGGGTGATGTCGGGGACGTCAGCGGCGGCC
>JBCCHH010000315.1:0-3113 GCA_039028855.1 Pseudomonadota bacterium
GCTCGGCAAACCGTCTGCCGTTGTCCAGTTGCTAATCCTGCCTTCGTGCCAGCGACTCACGCCGCCGCCTGTGGCCAGCCAAATGGCGCCGTCTTGAGCCGTGGTCAGATCGTAGATTACATCGTGTGCGAGGCCGTCGTCGCTGGTAACGGCGGTGAATCGTTCGCGGTCGAAGCGCAGCATGCCGCCGCCGTAGGTACCGAGCACAAGATTGCCATTATCGTCGATACACAATGCGCGAATGTCGTTCGAGCGGAAAGCCGGCCAGTTCTGATTATTGAAGGTGACGAAGCGTACGCCATCGAAGCGGACCAGACCGTTTTGCGTGGCCAGCCATAGATAGCCATCGTCATCCTGCAGTATGTCCCAGATTACGTCCGCGGGCAGGCCGTCCTCCCGACTGAAGCGATCGTACAGGTACTGTGATAGCAGGCGGTCCGGCGACAGGGCATCGGCAGACTTTGCCAACAGCAGGCAGCAAGCAATGAGTGTTTTCCACTGCCAGCGCCCGTGCTTCATTTGTGCAAGGTGGTCCGTATCAAAAGCGTATCCGTAAAGATTGCGTTGAGCGCTTTAGCGGGTTCGATTACGTGCCAGAAAGTCTGCTCTGCCCCAGTACAAAATCAAGCCCAGCCCGAACAGCATACCACCCAGATGGGCAAAATGCGCGATGCCGGCGGCGGTGCCGGTGATGCCGAAAAACAGCGTCAGCAAACCGTAGCCAATGACGAAATATTTGGCCCTGATTGGAATGGGCGGAATCAGCAGCATGATGCGCTGGTTCGGATACATCATGCCAAAGGCCAGCAGCAGGCCGAAGATCGCACCGGAGGCGCCGATGGTTGGGATGATGCTGCCGGTGATGGCCATGGTCAGCAGTTGAACCAGGCCGGCGCCAACCAGGCAGACCAAATAGAAGATCACAAAGCGGCGCGTGCCCCAGGCCTGTTCAATCGGCAGGCCGAACATGTAGAGCGCAAACATATTGAAAAACAGATGACCAATGCCGCCATGCAGAAAACCGTAGCTGACCAGTTGCCATAGGCCAAAGCTGGTGTCGCGCACACTGCCGTCGGGGAAGCGCAACTGCTCGGGCGTGGCCACCGGCCACAGCCCGAGCAGACGCAGCGTTTCATATTCGTTCATGGTCTGCAGCAGGTACGCTGCCACCGTCAGGCCCAGAATAATAAAAGCCGCCGGCGGCTGGCTTACGCGACGGATTGGGTTGACTGGATTCATTGTTCAATCTCCTCAAGCAGTGCCTGCAGGCCTTCCAGCCCCTGAATCGGGCGACTGCCGACCTTTCCGCGCAGTTCGGTTACCTGCGCCTGCGTGATCGGCTCAGCCCAGTCGGCCCATTGATCGTCGATAAAACCCATCAGGGCAGTAATATCTTGATCGCTTACATGGCGCATCGGCGGCATGTAGCCGCGGTAGGTCTGGCCGGCCACTTCAATCTCGCCGCTCAAACCGCCGAGCACGATCAGAGCTACCGATTCGGGCCCCATGGCCAACCACTCAGAGCCGGCGATCGGGGGAAACGCGGGTGATTTGCCCTCGCCATTATTGCCGTGACATGACGCGCAGTAGCGCAGATAGGGCTCCTGGCCCATGGCCAAGCCGTCGGATTGGTTGGATTCACCAGAACATCCACTCAGCACAAGCATCACGAAGGCCAGCGTGGCGAGACTACAATAGCGGGAATAATGAGTTAACAAGAGCAATCCTTATATCCGTGTCTGATCAAACTATCGAAAGCGCAAACACCCGCGCGCGTGTCACCGTGTATGCTGCCTCAAGTCAGGCTTTGGCCGCGCCGTATTTCGACGTCGCCGGCCGTCTCGGCAAAGCACTGGCCGAAGCTGATTATCCTATTGTCTACGGCGGTGGCGGCAACGGCCTGATGGGTGCGATGGCTGATGCCGCACTTTCTGCCGGTGGCCAAGTGCATGGCGTTATTCCGGATTTTCTCATGAAACTGGAAAAGGGCCATGAACAATTAACCAGTCTGGAGGTGGTCGACAGTATGCACATCCGTAAAGTCAAGATGCTGCAAAACAGCCAGGCCGTAGTCACCCTGCCTGGCGGCTGCGGCACGTTTGAGGAAGTATTTGAAGCGATGACGCTGAAACGGCTGGGCCAGTATTTTGGCCCGATTATTCTGGTCAATAGCGGCGGCTATTACGATCTGCTGCTGAAATTCCTCAAACACAGCGTGAACGAGCGCTTTATGAGCCAGACGCATCTCGATTTGTGGCACACAGTGAACGAACCAGAGGACGTGATTGAGGCGTTAGCCACGATCGAGCCGTGGAGTCAGGATGCGCTCAAGTTTTCTTCGCTCGATGTGTGATATGCGCCGTTGCGCCGAATGAACAGCCTGCGCGCCGACTGGCATCTTCTGCAGGACTTCATGGGTCGACTCGGTCATCCGATTGCGATTATCTGGATGATGATCGGCTTATTGCTGGGTTGGTGGCTGTACGTGCCAATCCATGAGTTGCTGCATGTCGCCGGTGTAGTGCTGCCGGGCGGGGCCGTTTCTGAACTGCAGCTATCGCCGATCTACGCAGCCGATCTGTTAGCCAGGGTTTTTCCGTTTGTTGTGTCCGGCTCGGATTATGCCGGGCAGCTCACCGGTTTCGATACGCGCGGTTCGGACTGGATTTACCAGAGCTGTGTGTTGATGCCGTATGTCATCACCGTGTTCCCGGGATTCTGGCTGTGGCAGAAAACCTTGTCTCGTCCGGGCAGACCGGGTGTCGTTACCGTCATGGCCGCCGGTGCACTGTTTGTGCTGGTCGCCGCACCGTTGATTTCCGTGGCCGGCGATTACTATGAGTCCGGTTCGATCATTGGCAGCAACCTGCTGGCCGGCACATTCGATCAAACTGCTGATGCCTGGCGCAGTGACGATCTGTTTAAACTGATTGCAGAATGGCCGGGTCCGATGGCCTGGAGCGATCGCATCGGTATTGCCTTCAGCGCCTTGCTGTCGGTATTGCTGGCATTGTGTACATTGTGGCTGGGCTCGACGTTGGGTCGCTATCTGAACTCCTTTGGCGCTGAGCGCGTGTCAGAATCCAACTAAATAACGAATGATGGAATAGGCA
>JBCCHH010000316.1:0-3112 GCA_039028855.1 Pseudomonadota bacterium
GTCGCTTTCGCGGATATCGGCCGTTTATGCCGGAAAATCAGGCACCTGGCCTGCGTCCAGTTGTTTTTGCGTGCGCATGCGTGCGGCCAGTACATCGTCGACTGGCTTGCGGTAGCGTTGGCCTAATTGGGATAACATCGTTAATGCACTGTTGCTTAATACATTTTCGCTACCGGCCGGAGCGGCCTTAAGTACGCGAATGGTGCTTCCATCTGTCTGCGCAGTTGGACTCTGAGTCATTTAGACTGGCTCTTTTATGAATGAGAATGTTAAGTGAAACTGGCGTTTCATTACGATGACAGAGTTAAGAATATCGGCAGATTATTTATTTGACAAATTAAATATTCAGATATTTATCATTGATTTTTCCAATGATATGATTGGCTGTAGCAATTGATCAGTCGACGATATTGAAGGCGCGATGACGAGCCGATGTATAAAGGAAACCTTCTCAAACACTTGCGTGCGTTTTGTCAAACTGCTCGACTCGGCAGCGTGTCGGCCGCGGCTGATCGACTGTACCTTTCGCAACCTTCGATCAGCCAGCAGTTGAAGGCACTTGAAGACGAGCTCAATCATCAATTGTTCGAGCGGCAGGGACCAAAGCTGCATTTGACGCCGGCCGGTCGCACACTGCTGGAGTTGGCCGGGCCGCTGGTCGATCAACTCGACGCCCTGCCCGACGAATTTGCCCGTGCATTCGGTCGACTCGATTCGGGCGAGGTCCGCATCGCAGCCGGCGAATCGACCATTCTGCACCTGCTACCCGCACTCATTCAGCGTTTTCGCAGCCGCTATCCAGGGATCTACGTGCACCTGAGCAATGTGACCGGCGCCGACGGGCTCGGTATGCTGCGTTCCGACCAGGTCGATTTCGCGGTCGGCTCAATGATCGACGTGCCCGAGGACATTCGCTATCGACCGATTTACAGCTTTAAACCCGTGCTCATTGCCAGCCGTGATCATCAACTTGCACGCCGCAGCCGGATCACGCTGGCCGACATCAGCCCGTATGGTCTGATCCTGCCGCCGCAGCGCCTGACTACCTATACGCTGATCGATCGCGTATTCCAGAAACACAATCTGCCGTTTCGCGTCACAATGGAGGTTGGTGGTTGGGAAGTAATAAAAAAATACGTCGCCAGTGGCTTGGGCATCTCGATCGTGACCAGTATCTGCCTGACTGAGGCCGATCGCGATCGGCTGATTACGCACGATGTCAGCGCCTGGTTCCCGGAGCGCACCTACGGTGTGGTCATGCGCAAAGGCGCCTATCTGACGCCGCAGGCACGCCGGTTTATCGACCTGATGTCGCCTGAGTTGATTGCCGACCCGTTTGCGGGCGATCAAGACGCCGCTGGCGCCGTTTCGGCATGAGCCATTCAAGCTTTAATCCGCAGCCATCTTCTGCTTGCGAATCCAGCCGGCCTGCCCCATCTATCTGCCATGACTGATCAAACCATGGTCGCCATGTCCGGTGGTGTCGATTCCTCAGTGACGGCATGGCTGCTGCGTGAAGCTGGCGAGCCGATTGCCGGCCTGTTCATGAAGAACTGGGAAGACGACGATCTGGACGGCGCCTGCAGCGCGGAAGAAGATGCAGCCGACGCACGTGCCGTAGCCGACATGCTCGGTATTCCGTTTCATGCGCGCAACTTCGCCATGGAGTATTGGGAATCGGTGTTTGAGGAATTCTTGTCCGAACTCCAGGCCGGCCGCACACCCAACCCCGACGTTCTGTGCAATCGTGAAATCAAGTTCAAGGTTTTTCTCGAACACGCGCGCGATCTTGGTGCCGAACGCATGGCCACGGGTCATTACGCCCGTCGGGCACAAACCGATCGAGGTTTTCAGCTACTCAAGGGCGTCGACCCGGATAAAGATCAAAGCTATTTTTTGTACATGCTCAATCAAAACCAGCTCGAACGCGCGCGCTTCCCGGTCGGCGAACTGCACAAGTCTGAGTTGCGTCAAATCGCAGAAAACGCCGGTTTGCCGACCGCGACAAAGAAAGATTCGACCGGTATCTGCTTTATCGGCGAACGCAATTTCGATGACTTCATCGACTGCTACTTGACCGGCAAACCCGGCGACATTTTGACCACCAAGGGTCAGCGCGTCGGCCAGCACCGGGGCCTGATTCACTACACCCTCGGCCAGCGCCGTGGCCTGGGCATCGGCGGCGTACGCGGCTTCCCTGACGCGCCATGGTTCAGCGTACATAAAGACCTGGAAACCAATGTCCTGTACGTCACACAGGACACAATGGACCCGCATCTGTGCTCGACAGAATTGACCGCATCGCGTTTAACCTGGGTTGCGGGCAGAGCACCGCAAACCGATCGCCCGATGCACGCCAAAATCCGCTATCGGCAGGACGACCAGGCAGTAGCGATTATTGAACTGGATGAAACAGCCGACCTTATGCAACTGCGCTTCGAACAGCAACAGCGCGCAGTCACTCCAGGCCAGTCGGTCGTGCTGTACGACGGCGATGAATGCCTCGGCGGCGGCATTATCCACGACTCTAACCGCCACATTCCGCAACACTGATTTTTGCCGTATCGGCATACAATAGCGCTAATGAAGCATTCGATTGAAGAACAAACGCTGGCATTCTGCGGCATTCTGCAGGCCGCTGAACTCGTTCGCCAGATCGCCACCACCGGCCAGTGCAGCAGGCAGGCGGCCGGGGCGAGTATTGATAGTCTGTTCGTAACCAATCCGGAGCAAACCCAGGCGGTCTACGGCAATGTCAATGGCGTTCGGCTCGGCATTACCATTGCGCGCGAAATCGCCAGTGGAGAGGCCGAGAATGCCATGATCAGTCTACAATATGCTTCCGGCTTGCTGCGCCTGGCCAAATATCTGCGGCGCGATCAGGAGCGTCAGCATAAGCTGGCCAAGGAACTGGCGTTAGTCGAACCCATTCGACAGCGCGCCGAGCAGGCCTACGACCCCAGTGTTATCGTGCAGCTGGCCGACGTGTACAAAAATTGCATCTCGACCATGGGCTACCGCATCCAGGTTGGCGGCCGGGCCGAAATTCTCAAGCAGGAGGAAAAAGTTGCCACCATTCGAGCGCTATTGCTGACTGGGCTACGCTCGGCAC
>JBCCHH010000317.1:0-3101 GCA_039028855.1 Pseudomonadota bacterium
CATTTGGGTGCGTTGGGTAGGTGCGCAGAAAGCGATCGAGCGATGAAATGGATGCCTCTGGCTGGCCGCCTTTGTGCTGGGCAAAGGCCATATCGAGCAAGGCCTGCTCGGCATGGCGGCCAAACGGAAAACGTACCGTAAGCGCACGGTAAATCTGCACGGCGCGATCGTAGCTGCCGCTCTGCAGGGCGCGCTGGCCCTGTGCATAGAGTTCTTCGGCATCTGGGCCTGAGTCTTCGACGATGTCGTTGTTGCCGCGACAGCCGCTTAACAGCAAAATCACAACGAAGGCTGAGAGCAATAGCTTGCAAGATTGGAATAAATGCGTTTTCATGCCCGGTATGATAATCGCTATCGCGTTAAATCGGTATTTATTTGCTACGCCGGATGTGCTGCAAACGGACGGGATTGAATGACCACTGAGACTGGCATCATTGAGCTCGAAGCCGAGGTTACAGAAGACCAGGCCGGTTTGCGTCTGGATCAAGCCGCTGCCAGTATTTGGCCGGATTTTTCGCGCAGCCGGTTAACGGGTATGATCAAAGCCGGTCAGTTGACGCTCAACGGTGAGGTCGTCAAGCCGAACCGACGGCTTGAAGGCGGTGAGCATCTGTATCTGAGCGCAATACTGGAACCACATCGGGCACAAGATGAACCCGAGCCAATTGATCTGGACGTACTGTATGCCGACAACGATGTGCTCGTCATCAACAAGCCGGCCGGGCTGGTTGTGCATCCAGGGTCCGGCAATGCAAATGGCACCCTGGTCAATGCACTGCTGAATTACGATGCCAGTCTTGCGCCGCTGCCCCGTGCGGGTCTGATTCACCGTCTGGATAAAGATACTTCGGGATGTCTGATTGTGGCACGCACCGGTCGCGCGCATCGCAGACTGGTCGAAATGCTCAAACAGCGTGATATTCATCGTCATTATCAGGCGCTGGTCTGGGGCAGAATGATTGCCGGCGATACAGTCGATGCGCCGCTCGGACGGCATCCGGTCGATCGGCGTCGCCAGGTCGTACGTGCCGACGGCCGCGATGCAGTGACGCACTATCGAATTCACCAGCATTTGACTTCGTCTACCTGGCTCGATATCAAGCTCGAAACCGGCCGCACCCATCAGATTCGTGTACACATGGCGTATGCCGGTTTTCCGCTGATCGGCGATCCGGTATATGGCCGGCGCGGCAGCCCAAGCGGCTTGACCGAAGCGCAGCGCGAAGCCTGGCGGGCGTTTCCGCGTCAGGCCTTGCATGCGCTGCGCATTGAATTTCGGCACCCGCTCGAAGACCGGATCATCAAAGCCGAGACACCATTGCCGGACGATTTTCATCGTTTAACGGAAATTCTTGCTGTGAAGAGCGATGTCTAATCAGAACATCATCGATGCCGGTTTTAGTTTGCCGGTGCGTGCTTTTTCGACCACACGTGCCGGAGGTATCAGTCAGCCTCCGTTCGATACGTTGAATCTGAGCGCAGCCTGCGGTGATGAACCGGATCATGTTGCGCAAAACCGCCTATTGCTCCGCGCCTTGCTGCCGTCCGAGCCGCTCTGGCTGCGTCAGGTGCATGGCAATGCGGTGATTCATCTGGATGACTGGCAGCCTGAAATTACCGCTGATGCGGCCTGGACCGATCGGCCTGGCCAGGTTGCCGTAGTGTTGACCGCCGACTGTTTGCCGATTTTGCTCGCAGCCGAAGATACATTCTGTGTAGCCGCCATCCATGCCGGCTGGCGTGGGCTTGCAGCGGGCGTGATTGAGAACACAATTACGGCGATGACCACCGTCGCAAAAAACCTGCGAGCCTGGATCGGCCCGTCGATCCGTCAGGCTGCCTATGAAGTCGGAAATGAGGTGGTTGCGGCGTTTGCCGACTATCCGACGGCGTTTGTCGAAAATGCCAACGGCCGCTGGCAGGCCGATCTTCAGAGCATTGCGCAACGAAAGTTAACCGAGGCTGGCGTGAATCAAGTGGACGATTGCGGGCTTTGCACGCATCAGCGACACGAGCGCCTGTACTCACATCGGCGCAATGCGCGCACGGGTCGTCAGGCCAGTCTGATCTGGTTCAAATAAAATGGTTCGATAGCCATCACCAACAGGAAATCATCATGAGTGAAATTCTGACGCTGACCATGGACGTGCTCATGATCATGGCCGTGCTGTTTGTCGTAGCACTCGGCTGTGGCGCGTTGGCGATTGCCGTGATGTATGTGATCGATCGCAACCAGCAAACGCACGCGGTACGGCGTAATTTCCCCGTGATTGGCCGCTTCCGCTACTGGTTCGAGCATCTCGGCGAATTCTTCCGGCAGTATTTTTTTGCCGGCGATCGTGAAGAGCTGCCGTTTAATCGCGCGCAACGCTCCTGGGTCTATCGCGCGTCGAAGAACCTGAAAAATACGGCCGCGTTCGGTTCTACCCGTGACCTTAAGCGTGAAGGCACGGCCATTTTCTTAAACTGCGCGTTTCCCAAGCTGGATGAGGAAGCCGAGCCGATCAAGTCACTCACGATTGGTCCCGGAGCGCGAACGCCGTATACGACCGATCATTGTTTCCATATTTCCGGCATGAGCTATGGCGCGTTGTCGCAGCCGGCCATTCGCGCGCTTTCGATGGGCGCCAAACAAGCCGGCATTTGGCTCAATACCGGTGAGGGCGGGCTGGCACCCTGGCATCTCGAGGGCGGCTGCGACCTGGTATTTCAGATCGGCACGGCCAAGTTCGGTGTGCGTGATGAACACGGTCGGCTGGATGATGACAAACTGTGTGAAATTGCTGCGCATGAACAGGTCAAAATGTTTGAAATCAAGCTTGCTCAGGGAGCCAAGCCGGGCAAGGGCGGCATTCTGCCGCAATCGAAAATCACGGCTGAGGTGGCCGAAATTCGCGGCGTGCCGCGCGATCGCGATGCGATCAGCCCAAACCGGCATCTGGAAGTGGCCAATGCCGATGATTTGCTGGATCTGATTGGCCGTATTCGTGAAGTCACCGGCAGGCCGACCGGTTGCAAATTAGTGCTTGGACAAGCCGGATTTATGGATAATTTGTGCCAGGCCATTCACAAGCGCGGCTTTGCCAGTGGCACTGGCAAAG
>JBCCHH010000318.1:0-3096 GCA_039028855.1 Pseudomonadota bacterium
GATTGCTCTCGTTATACGCTTCTTTTCAGTTAACAGCTAACGCTTTTTTACTTTACATCTGCGAAATCAGCGTAATCTGCGGTTACTTTTTGCTCCAGGCTTTGAGTTACCGCCCCATGCCCGGCGGCAGGTCGATATTGCCGCCCTGGCCCGGCATGACGATTGAGTTCTGCGATTCGCGCTGCATGCGTTTGAGTTCTTCAACCGTATCATTCAAGGCCTTTTCGGCGCCTGCGGCAAAGCCTGATGCGGCTTCAGCCATACTTTCGCCTTCAAGCTCGAAACTGAGCGGCAGCGCGCCGGCCGGTGTCATGGCCTGGGCTTCGCCGATGTAGATTGTCGGACGGCTGGCGTCTGGATTACCTTCGGCATCGACCGGTGTCATGCGGCGGATTGAGCCGGTGCGTTGATCGGTGAAGACTTCGACCTTGTACAACTGGTCGGTATCGAAATTGGGCATTTGCTGAGTATCTTCGGCAGACATGGCAGGTTCTCTGAAGTTTTGGGATTTTTGAATAATTTACTATGTTGGGCGGCGGCCATGAAATTGCAATGCCGCCATCGTCAGCCGGGAGCATCGACTGTATGAACAAAACCAGCAATGAATGGCTTAGCGTCCAGTTTACTTTGCTCAGGGAGCAGGCTGCTGCGGCCGAGGATTTGCTGTGGCAGTTGGGCGCGGTGTCGGTCACACTCATTGATGCGGCCGACCAGCCGATTCACGAACCCGGACCGGGCGAAACGCCGTTATGGTCGGCGTTGACGATCGATGCGCTGTTCGATGGCACAGCCGATCCTGAACCCTTGCAGTTGCGGTTGCTTGCATCGGGCTTGATTGCAAAGTCTGAAGATATCCAGCTAAGCAGTCTCGATGATCAGGACTGGGCACGTGCCTGGATGGACAGATTCGAGCCGATGCAGTTCGGCGACGGTTTATGGATTTGCCCATCGCATCTGGTGCCGGATCCAGCCTGGCCGACTGTGATTCGGCTCGATCCGGGCTTGGCCTTCGGCAGTGGAACGCATCCGACCACGTCGCTGTGCCTCGAGTGGCTGTCCGAACAGGATCTGACGGGTACAAGCGTGATCGACTACGGTTCAGGCTCCGGCGTATTGGCGATTGCGGCTGCGCTCAAAGGTGCCGAGTCGATTCTGGCCATTGACCATGACCCGCAGGCGCTGGAGGCAACGTTGGATAATGCGCGCCGCAATGATGTTGCCGACAGGATTCGGGTTGCACTACCCAAAGACGTCGCGAGTGGACCAGTCGACATTGTGTTGGCCAATATCCTGGCAGGACCGTTGATTGAACTGGCACCTGAACTGACTGGACTGCTGCGACCAGGTGGCTCGCTAATACTGTCGGGTATTCTGGCTGAACAGGCCGAATCGGTCGCGTTAGCGTACCGTGCGCAGCTTGGGTTTGAGGCCAAGGAAATTTGCCAGGAATGGGTGCGGCTGGTTTTTGCTGCTGATACAGGTCAATAGTTCGAGCACTGAGGTTCGAAAGAACCACATTCGAACAACTGAAGATCAAAGATAGCAAACTGCCAGGAATGCTGGCTCATGACCTCGGTGATAAAAAAACCGCCCAAGTTTTTGGCCGCCGGATTGTTCAATGGGATTGAACCGGTCAAGGTCTCGTAGTAGGTACCGCTGCCAATCAATATCGCCTGGCCCGACGGTTCGATTCGCCATAAGCGATAGCGGTTATTGATGAATAGAGTGAGCCACGGAATGGCCTGTACACTCGAGACGAGCTGGACGCGATAACGGGTATTATTTTCCAGTCGCGGGCCTTCGGTAGAGCGGCCAAAGACACAATTGCCTCCAGCCCAGAAGGCCTCCATTGTAATGGTGCTTTCGGTGCCAGTCGGCCCGCATGGAAATGCCTCATCGATACCGGACACGTTGCCCAGAATCAGGCCTCTGCCTTCCAGATCGGGTCTGCCGTTTCCGCTCCTATCTGAGACACCATCGGCCCGTATCGCGATGGCCCAGTGTCCGGTCAAATCGGGGCCGAAATAATCGGGTGACTCAAAATCAAACACCAGTTCATGGGTATTCCACCAGTGTTCCAGCGTACGATGCTCATCGAATAAATAGCCGTGCCAGCGTAGATTATCCCGCACAATTTCAGGGCAATCACCCGTCCACCATTCGATTGGACAAGCCGAACCCACCGATTGAGTAAAGTGATAGGTATGCGGACCGAAATACGGCTCCGTTGCCATCAATGCCGATGGCAATAACAGCAACGCAGCAAAAACCAGACATAAAACTGGATATTGCGCTTTGGGTTTGTCTGGCTGCAATGCTTGCATCAGGCTATGATTCATTTTCAAAAGAACACATCTCCGGTCTGTGAAGGCACGGGTTCCGGAACTCAACTGCGTACTACCATCGATCTGAGAGCATTTACGTGCGATATATAAGACGGTTTTTGCATGACATTCTTGAAATTTACATCATCGCGCTGCTGGCCGCCATGTTGCCTGATCGATGGGCTGCCAGGTTGATCTGGGCAGGTACCCGCTTTTATTGCTTTCATCCAGATGCCCATAGTGCTCAAGATGCTGCAAAACAATGCTGGCCTGATCAGCCGCTGAACCTTCGACGCCTGCGGTGGACCTATTTGTTTGAGGCATCAACGGCCTGGAGAATCTTGCTGGGGCGCAAACTTTCGATAGAGATGCTGGGCCAATGGCCAGATGCGCCCGGATTCATTGCCGCCGGCGGTCATTATGATAACGGCATCGCAGTGCTTTGGAGCTTGCATCAAGCCGGTCTCAGACCGCGTTTTGTGTTGCGGCCGCCGGAAAAGAAACTTCGCACTCAGCGACCTCCGTTGTATCTATGGAGTCTAATCCGCTTTCGGTTGATCAAGCAGCTATGTCCTGACGGTACCGTGCTCACAGGCGGCGCTCGAAATGCCATTCAAGAAATTCTTGACCAGGGTCAGACAACGCCAGTCATTCTCTTCGATACTCCCGCGCCCCCCGGGCATTCTAGTTGGGAACTTCAACTCGGCAAGCGAACGGTTGCACTGTTCACCGGAGCTGCGCGTATTGTGGATCTGTAGTGTTTGTACAGCCA
>JBCCHH010000319.1:0-3072 GCA_039028855.1 Pseudomonadota bacterium
CAGCGACTGGCTGGCCGATGCGCGTGCGCTTTCGCTGGCCGTGCCCATGACTACGCTGATCAGGCGCATGCCATCACGATTGGCCGAAGTAGCCAGGCAATAGCCGGCCGATTCGGTATGTCCGGTCTTGAGGCCATCGACTGAATCGTCACGACGCAGCAATAGATTCCGGTTCGGCTGAGTAATGTCGTTATAACTGAATTCAAGCTGCGAATACCAGTTGTAATAATCAGGAAAATCACGGATTAACGCGGCCGAAAGGCGCGCCACGTCTATCGCCGTGGTGTAGTGCTCATCGCCGGGCAGTCCAGTCGAGTTCTGGTAGTTGCTACCGTCCATGCCTAAGCGTTCGGCCTCGGCGTTCATCATTTGCGCAAACACTTCTTCCGAACCAGCCACGTGTTCGGCCAGCGCCACGCTGGCATCGTTACCCGACTGGATAATCACACCCTGCAGCAAATCCTCGACTGTGACCCGGGTGTCGACTTCAACAAACATGCGCGAACCGGGCGTGCGCCAGGCTTTTTCGCTGATCAGTACCTGATCGCTCAAGTCCAGATTGCCGGCCGCCAGTTCGCGAAACACCACGTAGCTGGTCATCAGCTTGGTGATGCTGGCCGGCTCGACACGCAGGTCCGGCTCCTGCGATGCAAGTATTTGCCCGGAGTGAAAATCAACCAGCACAAAACTGGTTGCACCGACTTCAGGCGCAGCCGGTGTCGGCCGCTGCGCCTGCGCGCTCCAGCTCAGCACCAGCAGCGCGGTAAACAGCGAAAAAAGACCGAACCTGCGGTGACTTCTTCTAAACACGGTAGTCATGCAAATATCCAAACACTAGCGGTAGATAAACATCGGCTTGCCAAAGCCCAGATCGATCAGACGCTGGACCACATCGGTCGCGCGATCTCGATCCCGAATCGGCCCGACCCGCACCCGCCATACGGTGTTGCCGCCTGAGCGCGCACGATCCACGTCGACTCGCCGGATGCCCGCATCCTCAAGCTGCGCGCGCACTGCGCGCGCGCGACTGCGGTCGGAAAACGCGCCGACCTGAAGCTCAACCGGCACCGAACGCGGCCTAATGCCGGTTTGTGGTGTGTGGCCATCGAAGGTAATGGCGCGTACTTCGACCGGCGCCGTACCGTCGTTGAGCACGTCCAGCTTATAGGCCGCCGCGTACGAAAGATCAATAATTCGACCTTGCTTGAACGGCCCGCGATCATTCACGCGAATGACCAGGGTGCGTCCGTTACGCAGATTGGTCACTTCGACCCAGGTCGGCAGCGGCAGCGTTTTGTGCGCGGCCGACACCTCGTACATGTCAAACGGCTCACCCGATGACGTCAAGCGGCCGTGAAACTTGCTGCCGTACCATGAGGCATCGCCGCGCTCGACATAACCGACTGCGCTTGGCAGCACATGATAGGTACGGCCCAATACGGTATAGGGTGAATGGTTGCCATACCGGGCCAGCGGTTCAGGCCTTGGCTCGGGCACGGCAATGGTGCGGCCGTCGAGCGAGCCGCCCGGGCCATCAAGCTGTTCGCGGCCGCCGCAAGCCGCTAACAACAGCAGCAGACCGGCAATGGCTACTAGACGAAACAGGTAGACCATCAGGAATCAAACTCCAGCGTTTCGACGGCTTGGGCCAGAATGGCGTCTGAAAGCTGGGTCACGGCCATGGCATACAGCGGCGAGCGGTTGTAGCGCGTAATGACGTAAAAGTTATTTAAGCCAACCCAGTATTCCGGGCCGTCTTCCTGCTCCAGTTCGATGACCGTGGCGGCGGTTTCCATCGGCAGTTCGCCGGCATCGAACTCAATGCCCAGCGCGACCAAATCCGCCAGGGTGTGCGCCGGTTTGATCGGAAACTCTTCACTCAGCCCAGCCGGCATTTGATCGATAGCCAGTACCACCGGACGATCCGGCTCCCAGCCATGTACATGCAGATAATTTGCGACCGAACCGAGCGCATCGGGCAACGAGCGCCACAGATCACGCGAACCGGAGTCATCGAAATCGACGGCGTAGGCACGATAGCTCGACGGAATAAACTGACCAATACCCATGGCACCCGCATACGAACCGAGCACTTCGGTCAGCTCAAGGCCTTCCTCATCGGCCAGCTTGAAAAACTTGCCGAGTTCACCGGCAAAGAAATCGGCCCGGCGCGGGTAGTAGAAACCGAGCGTGGCCAGTGCGTCAATTACGCGAAAACTGCCGGTAATCAGACCGTAGCGGGTTTCGACGCCGACAATCGCCATGATGACATGCGCCGGCACGCCAAATTCCTCGGCTACGCTATCAACCAGGGGGCGATTGGCGCGCCAGAACTCAACGCCGCCGTCGATGCGCGGCTGGTCCATGAAAATCTTGCGGTATTCAAACCACGCCTTGCTCTCGGCCGGGCGTGTCATGGCATCGATAATCGACTGCTTGTACTCGGCCTCGGCCAGCACGCTGCGTACCTTGGCTTCATCCAGGCCGTATTCGGCAACGACGCGCTCGACAAACGCCTCGCTGCCCGGATGCGGCTCCTCGGCCGTCGCCGCCGCAGCCATCAAAACAGCGCACATCACGATCAGAGCAAGCAAGAGTTTCGGCACGAATATCATCCTTACAAAGTCAAGTCAGCAGAACCTGTCAGCCCGGCATTTCGCAGCCGCCGCAATATTCAGAAATATGACAACACAAACCGGCAAAAAATCACTTAAATGCCGCACTTTACGACTATTTCATCATTTTTCGACGGCTGTACAGGCCCATGATAATACCGAAGCCGGCCAACAGGGTTGCGGCTGAGGTGCCACCGTAGCTGATCAGCGGCAGCGGCACGCCGACGACGGGCAATAAACCCGACACCATTCCCGCATTAACCAGCAGATACACGAAAAACAGAAATACCAGGCTGCCGCCGAACAGACGCGCAAACACGTCGCGTGTCTGCAAAATCAGCGCCACCGCGCGCAGCATAATGACCGCGTACAGCAGCATGACGGTCAGCACGCCGATAAAACCAAATTCTTCCGACAGCACGGCCAGAATAAAATCGGTGTGCGGCTCAGGCAGAAA
>JBCCHH010000320.1:0-3070 GCA_039028855.1 Pseudomonadota bacterium
CCGAAGACCTGCCCTTGCTGCCACCCGAGCCGGCACTGCCTGAGCAGTGGGTGAACCGTGCACTCGCATCCAGCCCGGAACTCGAATCGTCGCGACAGGGGCTGGAAATCGCTGGCTCGGATTTGCGCGTGGCGAATGCAGCGCATCTGCCAACACTTGATCTAACTGCTGGTTACAACATTTTCACTGATAATGAACGTCAGCAGACGAGTGATTTTGGTGAAATTCTCGATGTTACAACGCTGGAAAACACCGATTGGTCGCTCGGGCTGGAGTTAAATATACCGATCTTTCAGGGTCTGGGCGTTCGTTCACGTGCGCGCCAGGCCGCGGTCGACGAGCAGGTCGCAGCCGAAGACCTCGATTTTCAGCAGCGTACCGTCGTTCGAAATACCGAAAATGCCTACCGCGCAGTGATGGCCGGCATTCGTCAGGTCGAGGCACTGAATCAGGCGCTGATTTCGGCCGAAAGCGCGCTCGAGGCGACCAACGCCGGTTTTGAAGTCGGTACGCGTACGATTGTCGACGTATTACTCGCCGAGCAGCGCTTCTTCCAGGCACAGCGCGATTTCTCGCAGGCGCGCCATCAGTTCATTGTCGATAATCTGTCACTCGAACGTGCCGTAGGTACACTCGCGCCCGAAGATCTTGAACAGGCCAACCAGCGCCTGGGTGGCCCAGAACGCGCGGTCAATTCCGATTTATAAAGGGTCAAACTCAAGCGGTCGTGGCAGCCAGCCACGGCCGCAGCACGTCCAGACTCCGTTCGAGTGCGCCGGCCTGAGCCTGTGCCGCATTGAGCGCACGCCGGCCGCGCAAGGCTGCCTGTCCGGGTTGGCGCAGGGCGTCAATCACTGCATCGGCCAGTGCATGTTCATCAGCCACCTGGGTCAAGACATCGGCTTCGCCCAACACCTCGACGCTAGCCTGCTGGCCATCAAGATACGGCCCAGTGATCACTGCGCGCCCGGCCGAGGCCGGTTCGAGCAAGTTATGGCCGCCAATTCCTGCGAGCAGACTGCCGCCGACAAAACAGGCATCGGCCAGACCGTACAGGCTGGTCAGCACACCCATTTGATCGATCATGGTTACGCGAGTACGGGATTGAATCTGATCGGGCCAATCGATGAGCTCACCTTTGGCCCTGAATTCATCGAATAACGGCAATGCGCGCTCCGGGTGACGCGGCACCAGAATCAGCAGCGCATCCGGACATTCGGCAAGCACTTTGCGGTGCGCAGCCAGCGCAATACGCTCTTCGCCTGCATGTGTACTGCCGGCGACCCAAAGCGGTCGATCATCCCAACGCGGTCGCCACATCAAAACACGTTGATCGGTTTCAGCAATTGCAGGCTGATCGAATTTGATATTGCCGGTAAGCTGCACCGACCGTGCATCGCCGAGCAGCGACGTGAAGCGTTTGCGATCGAACTCACTCTGGCAAAGAATCGGCTCAATGGTTTGCAGCGCTGGCAAGAAAAGCGCTCGCAGGGCTGCATAGCCACGCATACTGGAAGCCGACAGACGGGCATTAACTAGGGCGACCGGAATACTGCGCCGCGAGCATTCATCAAGCAGCACCGGCCAGATTTCAGTTTCGATCAGCAGCAATGCGCGCGGCTGGGTGAGACGTAGCCAACGCCGAACGGCAAAACGCGTATCGAACGGTGCAAACTGATGGCGCACGCGCGCCTCATCTGCAAATAACGCACGCGCGCGCGCTGCAGCGGTTACAGTTTGGGTTGAAATTACAAGTCTGAGTGTTTGATCCGATGCCAACAGGCGCCGAACCAGTTCTTGCGCGGCATGCACCTCGCCAACCGAAGCCGCATGCAGCCACAGCTCGTCCGAAGCTTGTGCGACAAAACCCTTGCGTTCGCGCTGACGGGCGCGTAATGCCGAATCATCGCCGGCCGTTTTCAAGAACCTGTGCATGGCCAGCGGCACGAGCATACGGCTCAATACTGCATAGCCGTTCAGTGCCAGAGATTGCAAGCTTGTTTTCATGTCGTCAAGAATATCCGAACCGGCCTGAGCCGGATGTGCCGATATGCGTCGCTTGAATACGCTGATGACCCGGCTGGGGCTGTATTTGCTGCGCTGGATTGGTCGACGGCCGCTGCCACGCGCACGCGTCATGACACGTTGGCTGGCTCGTCCGATGCGATGGTGCATGCGTAACAGGGCACGTATCGCACAGCGTAATCTCGAGTTGTGCTTTCCCGAACTGGACGATAATGCGCGTAAAACGCTCCATCGACAGCATTTCACGCTGCTGGCCGAAAGCCTCGGCGAGATTGCTTTTGCCTGGAACGATCAGAATCAGCTTGATGCCTCGTTCGGCGAGGTGCTCGGTCTGGAACATCTCAATCAGGCCCGCGCCAACGAACATGGCGTATTGCTGGTGACCGGCCACACCACCAGCCTCGAACTCAGCGCACGCTTGCTGGCTGAGACAGCACCACTAGTCGGAGTGTATCGGCCGCTGAAGAATCAACTACTCGAGTCTTTTCAGAATGCCGGTCGAAGTTATGCGAAAGGCATGCTGCCACGGCATGACATCCGCGCCATGATCCGCCACCTGCGCGCGGGTCATATTGTCTGGACGGCAATGGATCAGGATTTCGGTCCGAAACGTTCAATCTTCGCGCCGTTTTTTGGCATCCGCACCGCAACTGCGCGCGGCCTGCTCGACCTCGCGCGACTGGGCAATGCGCGCGTGGTACCGGTATATGCGTTCAAAGATACGCAAAGCGGACGTATTACTATTGAAGTCGAGCCTGCGTTTGAGTCGTTTCCATCTGGTGATCCGCTCGCCGATCTAGGCCAATACAACCGTTTTATTGAAAACGCCATCCGACGCGCGCCCGCACAATACTGGTGGCTGCACCGCCGTTTCAAAACCGCGCCTGATGACGAAGCACCACGCTACCGGTGCTAGACTCGTCTGTATACAACAATAAGGGTTGATTCCATGCGTCAGCAACCCCGCATTCTGCGCACGGCAGAAATTTCACCCAAGGCGATTCAGTATTCGATGCTGAACTTCAGCTTCGCCATGGTTGCTTCA
>JBCCHH010000321.1:0-3067 GCA_039028855.1 Pseudomonadota bacterium
CGCGATGCGCCTTCGGGCACGGCGCTGCTGCTTGCCGACGCGCTGCAACCCGATCAGCAAGTCAAACATGGTCGCAGCGGCGTGGACTGTGTACGCGAAAGTAACGAGATTGCGATTCATGCCGTGCGCGGCGGCGATGTGATTGGCGAACATGCGGTGCATTTTCTGGGTTTGGGGGAGCGTATCGAACTCGCGCACCGAGCTACCGACCGCAGCCTGTTCGCGCGCGGCGCACTGCGCGCGGCTCGTTGGCTGATTGATCAGCCGGCAGGGCTGTATAGTGTTCAAAACCTGCTTAATACGCCCGCCGGCTGACCCACTCAGCGACTGAATTCCATTACAATGCTTTCTCGAATCCGGCTATCGGAGTCGGAGCTCGACAAACGTGCGTTTCGGAACAAATTCCGCGCCCGTTTGCTGATCCGGAGATGCATTTGAGCAATCATTCTGCAGTACTGGCGCTGGAAGACGGCACGCTGTTTTCCGGTAACGGTTTTGGCGCGCCTGGTATTGCCGTGGGCGAGGTGGTGTTCAACACCGCGATGACGGGTTATCAGGAAATTCTGACCGACCCGAGCTATGCCGGTCAACTGGTTACGCTGACCATGCCGCATATAGGCAATACCGGCGTCAACCCTGACGATATGGAGTCAGACTGTGCGCGGGCGGCGGGTTTGATCGTACGCGATGCACCGCGTCGGCACAGTTCCTGGCGCGCGACGCAAAGCCTTTCGGCCTGGCTAGTCGAGCAAAACACGGTTGCGATTGCCGATATCGATACGCGTGCGTTGACGTCTCGACTGCGCGAGACCGGCGCGCAGAACGGTTGTTTGATCAGCGGCACCGATGCCGATCCGGCCGAAGCGCTGAAGCAAGCGCGGGCCTGTCCGCCGATGACGGGCCAGAACCTGGCCAGCAAGAATACCTGTGTCGAGCCGTATGAATGGACCGAGCGGTTGCCGGTACTATCGCGTTCTGCCGATTCGGCAGCGACTCAACATTCGCTGCATGTGGTTTGCTACGACTACGGTACCAAATACAACATCCTGCGGCTGTTGGTTGAAGCCGGGTGTCGCGTCACCGTCGTGCCGGCTGAGTATCCGCTCGATCAGGCTCTGGCGCTCAAGCCCGATGGTTTCATGCTGTCGAATGGGCCCGGTGATCCGGAACCGTGCACGCAGGCGATCGAAACGATTCGCGGCATTCTGGATCGTAGCATTCCGACGTTTGGTATCTGTCTCGGCCATCAGTTACTCGCACTGGCCCTCGGCGCGAAAACCATCAAAATGAAATTCGGTCACCACGGTGCCAACCATCCGGTGCAGGAACTGGCTACAGGCCGCGTCATGATCACGAGTCAGAATCACGGTTTTGCCGTGGACGAGTCGACACTGCCCGATGGCGTAGTTGCGACTCACCGCTCCCTGTTCGACGACAGCCTGCAGGGCATCCGCGTTGAAGGTGCACCCATATTCGGCTTTCAGGGTCACCCCGAAGCCAGCCCGGGGCCGCATGATATTCAGTATTTGTTTGGTGAGTTTGTAAACATGATGCGGGACTCGGGACTCGGAGCTCGGCACCCGCAAGCCGGAGAGATTTTGTGAGCATTACGCATTTTCGCCAGCTGGACGTATGGCGTTTGTCTATGCAGATGGTTCGAGATGTTTACAGCTTAATCGAGAGCTTTCCTGATCAGCAGAAATACATACTGACCAGCCAAATTCAGCGTAGCGCCATTTCGATTCCCTCGAATATCGCCGAAAGCAATGCGCGTGCGAGTCGTAAAGATCACGCTAGAGTTGTTCCAAATGCATTGGGCTCATGTGCCGAATTGCACACCCAAGTGCTGCTGGCAAGAGATCTCGATTTTGTTTCCAGAGATGATTTTACTGGTGTTATGCAATCCTGTGAACGCGTAGGCCAGATGCTACAACGCTTGCACCAGGTGTTACTTCGATCTCAAACATCGAGCCCCGAGTCCAGACAATAATCATGCCTAAACGTAGCGATATCCAATCCATTCTTATCATCGGCGCAGGCCCAATTGTGATCGGCCAGGCTTGTGAGTTTGATTACTCCGGCGTGCAGGCAGTCAAAGCGTTGCGGGCTGAGGGCTATCGGGTGATTCTGATCAATTCGAACCCTGCGACCATCATGACCGACCCGGAAACGGCCGATGCGGTGTATATCGAGCCGGTGCATTGGCAGTATGTGCGCGAGGTGATTGCCAAGGAGCGACCCGACGCGCTGTTGCCGACCATGGGCGGGCAGACGGCGCTCAACTGTGCGCTGGATTTGGTGCGCGAGGGCGTGCTCGAAGAATTCAGTGTCGAACTGATCGGTGCTTCGCAGGACGCGATCGACATGGCCGAAGACCGCGAGCGCTTCAAGAATGCAATGAGTGATATCGGTCTGGAAACGCCGCGTGCCGAGGTTGCGCACGATATCGATCAGGCGGTTGAGATTCAAAAGCATATCGGTTTTCCGACCATTATCCGACCGTCGTTTACGCTCGGTGGTTCGGGCGGCGGCATTGCCTACAACCACGATGAGTTTATCGAGATCGTCACGCACGGGCTGGAGTTGTCGCCGACCACCGAAGTGTTGCTCGAAGAGTCCGTGCTCGGCTGGAAAGAGTTCGAGATGGAGGTGGTGCGCGATAAGTCCGATAACTGCATCATCGTCTGCTCGATCGAGAATATCGACCCGATGGGCATTCATACGGGCGATTCGATCACGGTTGCACCGGCGCAAACCCTGACCGATCGCGAATATCAGCTTATGCGCAACGCCTCGATTGCGGTGCTTCGTAAGATCGGCGTTGAAACGGGCGGCTCAAACGTGCAGTTTGCGGTCAATCCCAAGGATGGCCGCATGGTCGTCATTGAAATGAACCCGCGCGTATCGCGTTCCTCGGCGCTGGCGTCAAAAGCAACCGGTTTTCCGATTGCCAAAGTAGCGGCCAAGCTCGCGGTGGGTTATACGCTCGATGAACTCGACAATGAAATCACGGGCGGTGCGACGCCGGCTTCGTTTGAGCCGAGTATCGATTACATCGTGATCAAGA
>JBCCHH010000322.1:0-3060 GCA_039028855.1 Pseudomonadota bacterium
CCCGCCGACTTCTGCCGAGCCCTCCACGACGCGCCTTCGGTATCGCAGTATTCACCCTGCGCATCGATCGCTTCAAGGAAAGTCAGGCCCGTGTACTCAAGCTAATCGGCGGTGTGGTCATGATTGCGCTGGCGGCTGTGTTGATCATCGAGCCCGAGATCATGAGCCAGCTTGGCCCGGCAATCGGCGTGTTCCTCGCAGCGTTCGCCGCGGTCGGGCTGATCGTGCTGCTGCACAAGCATTTACTGCCGCGGTTTGGCATCCAGTTTGGCGACCGCGAAAGTGGTTGATCCGTTTTTGGCAGAAACTGTGGGCACACTTGCTAAACATCGGATGGTCAGGATCATTACTCTGTGTATGAGAAATTTTGTCTCAATCCATTTTCCAGGACGACCGGGACAAGTGCTGGAATCCGCGAGCTGCTTCGAAGCGATTCAACACCGCATCCCTCATTAATCAACTTCCTGAAGTTTTTATCCAGCCTCGAAATTCTTTTTTGGCTAGATCATCGCCTTATTGCAGTAGTTCGACCGATATGCTGTCACAGAACTTAAGGTATGGCTGTGATCTTTATAGTAATCACTGTGGCATGAAACTTCGATGTGCCGGTCGGTTCAAGCATGGCATGCTCGGGAGAAAACCCAAGATCAGGGTTTTTGTTTCTTGGGTTAAGGCTAGGAAATAAAAGCGCTCTGCAAATGTATAGCGGCGGCACCCGTTTCCTGGCCTTACTCCTTAGAACACGATACCGGAAAGTTTGCAACCAGCGGCTTACAACGAAGCGACCGATCTATCGATTCCATGTCATCCTCATCACATTCGGACAAAACTCTGTCAAGAATCGTCGTTATACTATTGCGTCAACACACGTACTAGGTATTTGAAATGAAACCCATTGTTTTTCTGAGCGTAGTTTTTTCTGCGTTTTTGCTGGTTGCCTGTTCGCCTGCCGATGATCCGCCGGAAGAAGCGCAGGAGAGTGCGGCGGTGGCTGAGCCTGCACAAGAAGTTGAAGCTGCTGAAATGGATGAGAGTACCGAAGCGGATAATCCGCTGTTGGCGGATTGGGATACCCCGTTTGGTGCGCCGCCGCTGGATCAGATCGAAGAGGCCCATTTCCTGCCGGCTTATGAGGTTGCATTGGCCAACAACACAGCCGAGATCGAAGCGATTGCCTCGAATCCGGAAGCAGCGACGTTCGAGAATACATTGCTTGCGTTGGAGCAGTCCGGTCGTGAGCTCGGCCGTATTTCGCGTGTCTTTTTCAATCTGACGAGTTCGGCCTCGAATGACGAAATCCGCGCGATTCAGCGTGAGATTAGCCCGCGCCTGGCTGCACACGGTGCCTCGATCACGCTGAACCCGGAGCTGTTCGCGCGCATTGATTCGCTCTATCAGACGCGCGAAACGCTGGGCCTTACGCCGCAGCAGACCCGCGTGCTCGAAACTACGCACGAAGATTTCATTCGCGCCGGAGCCCAGCTTGAAGGGGCCGACCGCGAGCGTTTCGCTGAAATCCGCGCCGCTCTGGCCGGACTGTACACTCAATTTTCCCAGAACGAGCAGGCCGACCGTGAAGCCTGGACGCTGGCGCTGAGCGAAGAAGACATTGCCGAGCTGCCGGACTTTATCGTCTCCGCTGCGGCCGGTGCGGCTGCCGATCGTGATATGGAAGGCCATGTGGTGACGCTGGCGCGCTCAAGCGTAGAGCCGTTCCTGCAGTCCTCACCTAACCGCGAGCAGCGTGAGACCGCATGGCGTGCATGGACTCAGCGCGGCGACAACGATAATGACAACGACAACAAGGACACGATCCGCGAAATCCTCGCCTTGCGCCTTGAAATGGCGAACCTGCTAGGCTTTGAGACATTTGCGCATTACCGTACTGGAGGCACCATGGCGGGCACGCCGGATGCGGCTATGTCGCTGATGGAGAAGGTCTGGTGGCCGGCACGTGATCGTGCGCTGGAAGAAGCGGAGGATATTGAAGCGCGTATTGCCGCTGCCGGACTGGAACATGAGCTTGAGCCGTGGGACTGGCGTTACTACACCGAGCAGGTGCGTGCCGAGCGCTATGATCTCGACGAGAGCGAGGTCAAAGCCTATCTGCAGCTCGATAAGATGATTGAGGCAATGTTCTACGTCTCCGAACGGCTGTTCAATATTACCTTCGTCGAGCGTGACGACATCCCGACCTATCATCCCGACGTACGCGTTTGGGCCATGCAGAATCCAGAAGGCGAGATTGCCGGTCTGTTTTATGGCGACTTCTTTGCCCGTCCGGGCAAGCGCGGTGGAGCCTGGATGTCGAGCTTCCGTCCGCAGAATGGCGTGACCGGCGAACTCCCGCTGATCCTCAACAACTGCAACTACAACAAGCCGGCCGAAGGTGAAGCAGCGCTGATTTCGTTCACCGATGCCGTCACCTTGTTCCATGAATTCGGCCATGGCCTGCATGGTCTGCTATCCAATACCGAGTTCCCGTCGCTTGCTGGCACCTCGGTTGATCGTGACTTTGTCGAGTTTCCGGCGCAGATTTATGAGCACTGGCTGTCGCAGACAGAAGTGCTGGAGCGCTTTGCGCTGCATTATGAAACCGGCGAGCCGATGCCGCCTGAATTGCTCGGGCGTGTGCTCGAAGCGACTCAGTTTAACCAGGGTTTTGCGACGGTCGAATTCTTGAACTCAGGTTTTGTCGATCTGGCCTATCACCTGAATACCGATCCCGCTTCAATCGAGATCGACACGTTCGAGAATGAAGTTCTGCAAGGTCGCGAGAACCTCGAGGATATTCCGATGCGCCACCGCTCCACCCACTTCCTGCACACATTCGCAGGCGAGGGCTATTCAGCCGGGTACTACAGCTATCTTTGGGCCGGTGTGTTGGATAACGATGGTTTCGCGGCGTTTGAAGAAGCGGGCGATATTTTTGATCCCGAGCTCGCGCAGAAGCTGTATGAAAGCGTCTATTCTGCTGGCGATAAGCAGCGAGCAATGGATGCCTATATCGGTTTCCGCGGACGTGAGCCGAACGTGGACGCACTGTTGCGCAACCGCGGC
>JBCCHH010000323.1:0-3053 GCA_039028855.1 Pseudomonadota bacterium
GTAAAACAGACACCAATAGACGGCTCATCAGATTTTCCGGTGTGAGTAGATGTACAGCGTATCATCAGACCCTGTGCGCCTTGATGTGTAATTAGTCAGGGATCAGCGCGCCACGATAGCGGCGCGAGCAGGGCAGTTGCGTACCGCTTTTCATCGTTACCCGCGCATCGCCCGTTTCGAGCGGCTCGATTTCGGCCACCTGGTCCAGGTTCACGATATAGCTGCGATGCACACGCTGGAATTGGTTTGGGTCGAGCCGGTCCAGCAGGCTCTTCATCGTACTGCGCAGCGGATATTCGCGGCGGTTAACCTGCAGGTTGACGTAATTGCCGGCCGCCTGCGCCCATTCGATCTGCGCGGCCAGCACCAGGAATTCGCGACCCAGCATCTTGACCAGAAACCGCTCGGGCGGCTCGGGCCTGGCGGGTTCAGGCTCGTTTTCAGCCCGATCGAGCCAGCGCGCCTCACCCTGCAGGCGACGGACGATAAAACGATAGCCTTCAACCGTCAGCACTACGCCGGCATAGCTGCGTACATCTTTAAGGTATTCATACAATAGCTCCCGGCCCCAGTGGCCAAAATCGTAGTTGGCGTCGGTAAAGGCATAGGTCAGATGGCGCAGGCCGACCATGAACACAACATGCAGCAGTGAGTAGACAATGCTGCCGGCCAGGTGCAGCATCAGATAACGCCGCCAGCCGTTCCAGCTCGGCGGCACTTTGCGCGTGAACCAGACCACGACCGGCACCAGCACCAGCAACACGATTGCACTGCTCGACTCCCATACTGCCGGCTGCCAGCTATCGATCGCAATATCGTTACGGCGGTAGTTCATCACCTGAACCACGCTGTTGGCCACCGCGTTGATCGAATACAGCCCGATCCAGAAACCGAATTCAACGCTGCGCTGCCACGGCCGGTATCGGTCGAGAAGTTCGGTGCTGGGAAACGTCATGGCGTGCATGGTAGTCCGATTTTCGTCCCTGTACGCCGCCGCTTATCCCCAAAACCGCGCAACTCATCCCCTGCCGGTTGCACTCATATGGCCTGAATACGCACACTCAGCGCTGATTTTTCAGCGTAACTTTTAAGGGCAAAGCTCATGATCGATAAACGAAGACATGATATCGACACCCTGCGCATCGGCGCATTTGTGCTGCTGATTCTGTATCACGTCGGCATGGTCTACGTATACGACTGGGGCTTTCATATCAAAAGTCCACATCAGTGGGAATGGCTGCAGTGGCCCATGATCACCAGTAACCGCTGGCGCATGAGCCTGCTGTTTCTGATCTCCGGACTGGCCATCGGTTTGAGCTCGCTGATGACCAAGCCCGGTACGATCACCACGCGGCGCAGCCTGCGCTTGCTTGTACCGCTGATCTTCGGCATGCTCGCGATCGTGCCGGTTCAGGCCTATTACGAGGCGCTGAGCAACAGCGCGATTGAGTCCGGCTTTATCGCCTTCATGCTGCGCTATCTTCAATTGCAGCCCTGGCCGGACGGCGGCTTTGCCGGCGCGGAGTACGGCATGACCTGGAATCACCTGTGGTATCTGGCTTATCTTTGGGTCTACAGCATGATCCTGGCCGTATTGATTCTGATCCTGAAGCTGCCCAGCCTGAGCCAGCTCAAGAACACCCTGCTTAACCCCGGCGACTGGCCCGGCTGGGCACTGATCGCGCTGCCACTACCCTGGCTGTTCTACGGGCTGTATGTACTCGACCCGATCTATGATGAGAGCCATGCGCTGTTCGGCGACTGGTATGCGCACAGCAAATATCTGTTCATGTTTCTGTTCGGCGTTGCGGTCGCGCGCAGCGAGCGCTTCTGGGACCAGACCGTGCGTCTGCGACGCATCGTGCTCGGCCTGGCGCTGACCGGACTGACCGTGTACATGAGCCTGCGCGTATTGGGACGCATAATCACGCCCGAAGCCGCAGCCGAGCTGCCCGACATCAATTGGACCGCCATTTCCGACAGCGCGCACATACTCTATATGTGGTGCGCTTTGCTAACCATCCTGGCCTACGGCAAGGTCTATCTGAACCGCCCCTACCGCTGGCTGCCGTATGCCAATCAGGCCGTTTACCCGTGGTACATCCTGCACCAGAGCCTGATCATTCCGCTCGCGTTCTGGCTGATTCCGCTGAATCTGCCGGGCTGGCTTGAAGCCGGACTGGTACTACTGGGCACGATTGCGGGCTGTGCGCTACTCTATGAATTCGTCATTCGCCGGCTGCGCTGGCTGCATCCATTGTTCGGTGTACACCTACGTCCGAGCAACATCAACTACCCGAAACCGCAGGCCAGACTGGAGCAAGCATGAACCATGCATCCCAACATGAGCCGGACGACATTACGCGCAGCGGATGGGCGCTCGTTGCGCACAAAGTCGTCGAGCTCATCGCTCACCCGCTGATGCTCGCCATGGCCTTTGCGCTGTGGCTGGCGCTGGACCGGGACGGAGGCGCAGTATTGATCGCATTGATCAGCGCCATTGTGCTGATGGAGATGCTCGAGCGGATCGTCCCGGCCCAACCGCGCTGGCATCAGACGACCACCGAAAAACTGCGCCTGGTCGGGCTGTATTTCCTGCTGCTTGTGGTCTCGGCACTGGTGATTGCCGTGTACGATCTGGTCTTAATGCCCACACTGCACCACCTGTTCGACGGCCTGTCGATCTGGCCGCAAGACTGGTCGATTCTGGTGCAGGTCCTGATGCTGTATTTTCTAGCCGACTTTATCTACTACTGGATTCATCGCGGCATTCATAACTCCGGCCTGCTCTGGCGTATCAGCGGCCACGGCATGCATCATGCCTTTCATAATCTGCATGCGCTGAATGCAGGTGCGACGCACCCACTCGAAGTACTTTTTCTGGCGCTGCCGATGGTTATCCTGGCCGCGATCTTCGGCGCGCCGGTCGACGCCATTGCCGGCGCGCAGGTGCTGCTGGTGACCAATGCCGTCATGGCGCACGCCAACGTCAGCATGAATACGCCGCTGTTCAACTGGTTTTTTACCAACAGTAACCAGCACCGGCGCCATCA
>JBCCHH010000324.1:0-3047 GCA_039028855.1 Pseudomonadota bacterium
CGGTATTGATGCGTGAAACAAGACGAGACTCGGAAACGATTAACGAATCGCTGATTGAAGTCTCAATCCGACCTGCAGATTCGGCAGCGCCAGGCCGATCTGGCTGGCATTGGCATTCGCCCAGGACTGGCCGAGGATCTGGCCACTTTCGAGATCGAAGGCGCGCAGCCGCAGCACCGAAGGTTCGTCGACGTTCCAACGATACGGCGCAAGTTCGATCGCGATATTCAAGTCCATGCCGCCGGCGTCTTGCGGCACGAAACGGCCGCCGCTGGATTCGAGTGCAAACTCGCCGGCCAAGCGCCAGTCTGCATCGGCCGAATCACGCACGCCAGCCCAGCCGGTATAGGTCTGGATGCGATCAAACTGGATAATTTGATCGGTACCAACTGGCTGACCAGTATCTGCGACCTCCAATCGATCACCAATAACCAACCGCTGCCCATCATGTGCAATTTCTTTTTTCAGCGCAACTTCCCCATCGACACTGTTAAACCGGCAGTTAATCGTGCGCGTCTCGGCCACAAAACCATCGGCAAAAACCATCACATCCATCGGACAGCTTCGCACGGGCTGTCCACTGGCATTGAGCGGGGCAAATTCGCCCTGCAAGCGATTCGGCAACACCGGCTCGGTCGACACCGCCTCAGGCCGGAAGGCCAGCAGAAACTCGCGGGGGGCTGTTGCACCGGGATCACTTTGCCGCATGCGCACCACGGCCTGCGTGGCAGACGAGCCAGGATCAATCTCGATGTCCAGACGAATCAATCCAGACGACGGTTCGGCTGACGCCGACATCGGCAGGCCAATATAACGGCCAGTCATCAGGCGTGCGATCTGATCGGCTTGCGCCGCCTGGGTTAATCGAAAATCATCGGATGCAGGTCCGGGCGAGTCGACCGTCGCGCAGCCGGTCATAATCACTACCGCCAGGAACAAAACAGATCGGAGTTTCTGCGTCACTGTTCGGCTTCGAGCGGCGGCACCAGCAGCTGCGGATCAACCCGCACGCTGCCCAGATTCATGCGCCAGTCCAGATGGGCACCCGTTACGCGGCCGGTAGCGCCGACTTCAGCAATCACATCGCCCTGCTCGACCCGTTGGCCGTCTTCGACCAGAATTCTGTCGAGGTGCAGAAACGCCGAACTCAGGCCCAGACCGTGATCGAGTAACAAGGTACCGCCGGAAAAAAACATATCCTCATGCACCAGCGTGACGATACCGCCAGCCGGAGCGAGCACCGGCGTGCCGGTCGGCGCGGCGATGTCGATACCCCAGTGCGGATTGCGCTCTTCACCATTGAGAATGCGCTGCGAACCGTACACGCCGGTAATCGGGCCGGTCACAGGCCAGATAAAACCGTTGTTGAAATCCGTCCGATCATCACGCTGCTCACGCGCGGCGCGGGTTTGCGCGGCTTCAGCCTGAATGCGTGCAATCGATTCAGCAGCGGGCGTAACTTTTGACGGCGGCAGGCCGTCAATGCGCTGAATATTGAATTCACGCTCGGCCGGCGCCAGGCGGCGTGACCAGCGCTGGCCACCGGCTTCGATCACCAGCTCGCGTGCGGCCGTCTCGTCGCGCGAAAAACCGACCAGAAAATAGCCATCGCTGGACCGCATCAACGGCTCGCCATCCAGCGTCACCGTGGATTCTGCCGGCGCCTGGCCGATCAACAGACCGCCCTGCACTTCCTGTCCCTTGAGGGCGAACGGGAATTCCTCAGCGGCCGATGCTGATAATGCAGACAGAACGCTGAGCATGACCAACACAGTCGTCCATCGCATGATTCGAGACCGCTTCATATCAGCCTCCGCGCAACACCAGGCGCTGACCGATTCTGAGAATGCTGTTTGCATTGAGCTGGTTCCAGCGCATCAGATTTTCCATCGAAACACCCTGACGACGCGCAATGGTCCAGAGCGAATCACCGCTGCGCACGATGTAGTTACGCGACTCCTGGTGGTCTGCAATCCGGCGCCCGCGCTCGATGGTCAGGCGCTGACCGGGGCGAATCATAGAGTTCGAGCCTAAGTTATTCATGCGCTGCAGATCGGCCACGCTGACGCCATAGCGGCGTGCAATTACCCACAGGCTTTCACCCGAACGCACCCGATGAATCACACGGTTGGTCGGAATCAACTGCTGCTGCAGCGCAATCAGCTCCCGATAAGCACTCGCATACTGCGGTTGAGCGGCCTCATCGATTTCAACGATCTGCTCGTCAAGCCGCAAGCGCTGCCCGATCGACAGGCGATCACTGCTGAGGTTATTGACCCGGCGTAGCGTAGCCACGGTGGTTTGATGACGCTGCGCCAGCTCCGACAGCGTATCGCCGCGCTGCACAATGATTTCGCGCCACTGCATTGGCAGACTCGGTGCTTCGATTGACTGCATTTCGACCAATGCATCACGCAAACGCGCGGCGTGTTCGACCGGAACCGTCAGCGCATGCGGACCCTCCGGTGAGGTCAGATGACGATTCAGGCCTGCATTGAGGCTCAGCAGCGTTGCCATTTCAACGCCGGACAGTGTTGCTGCGAGCACCACATCGGTTTGACCCGGAAGTTCAACCCGCGCCACGCGCGGCTTGTCTTCTACGCTCGGCAGTTCAAAACCCCAGGCTTCGGGGTTACTGAACAAACAGCCTAGACCTTTGATCTTCGGCACATAGCCGCGCGTTTCGCGCGGCAGCGGCAGCTCGTGCCATTCGACACCCTGACCTCGCGCGGCATTGCGCCGAACCAGCCGCCCGATACGTCCCTGACCCGCATTATAGGCCGCCACGGCCAGCGCCCAGTCTTGGTCGAACAGGTCGGCCAGATACGTCAGATAGTTCAGTGCTGCGCGCGTGGCAGCATGAAAATCACGCCGACCGTCGTACCACTGGTTGATCACCAGCCCCTGTTCACGTGCAGTAGCGGTCAAAAACTGCCACGGCCCGGAGGCACTCTCGCGCGAATAAGCAAACGAATCGAACGCCGATTCGACAATCGGCAGCAAAGCCAACTCGCCAGGCAGATTACGCGCTTCGATTTCGTTCAGAA
>JBCCHH010000325.1:0-3045 GCA_039028855.1 Pseudomonadota bacterium
CGATTGTCGAAGACTATTTCTATCGCGAAACCCATCGCCAGATTTTTCGTGCGATTAGCGAGCTCAGTGAACAGGGCCAGCCGATTGATGCGGTGACCGTGGCTGACTGGTTTGCGCGCAACAATCTGCTCGATCGAGTCGATGGCGGTGCCTATGTCACGATGCTGGCGAATGATACGCCAGGCCCTGCGAATGTGACGGGTTATGCCGAAATCGTGCGTGAAAAGTCGGTATTGCGACAGCTCATCGAGATCGGTACCGAAGTCGCCGACCTTGCGCTGAATCCCTCGGGCCAAAGCAGTCGTGAGCTGTTGGAGACGGCCGAGCAGAAGATGTTTGCTATTGCCGAGCAGGGCGCACGCGGCAGAAAAGGCTATGAGCACGTCAAGCCATTGATGTCCAAAGCGTACAACCTGATCAGCGAGCTGTTTGAAAAGCAGGAAGACATCACCGGCGTGGCTTCCGGTTTTGCCGAGCTGGACAAACGCACAGCCGGCCTGCAGCCGACCGATCTGATTATCGTGGCCGGGCGTCCGGCAATGGGTAAAACCACGTTTGCCATGAATATTGCAACCAGCGCTGCGGTCAAGAAAAAGGTGCCTGTTGCCGTTTTTTCAATGGAAATGTCGAGCCTGCAGCTTGTATTCCGGCTATTTTCTTCGCTGGGTCAAATTCATCAAAATACGCTGCGTACCGGCAAACTCTCCGACAACGATTTCATCAAGCTGACCTCGGCAATGGAGATTCTTAAAGATACGAATATCCTGATTGACGATACGCCTGCGCTGTCACCAGTTGATTTGCGCGCGCGCGCGCGCCGCATGAAGCGCGAACACGGCATCGGCCTGATCCTCATCGACTACCTGCAGCTGATGCAGGTGCCGGGTAACAAGGAAAATCGGGCCACGGAAATCGCCGAAATCTCGCGTAGTATGAAAGCACTGGCCAAGGAGCTTGAAGTGCCGGTCATCGCACTTTCTCAGCTCAATCGGGCGCTCGAGCAGCGGCCGAACAAACGCCCGGTTATGGCAGACTTACGAGAATCCGGCTCGATCGAGCAGGATGCCGATCTGATCCTGTTTATCTACCGCGATGAGGTCTATAACGAAGACTCGCCCGATAAAGGGACGGCGGAAATCATTATCGGCAAGCACCGCAACGGTGCGACCGATGATTTCAAACTTGCTTTTCAGGGCGAATATCTGCGCTTTCGCGACTACACCGACGATCGCTATGGTCTGGACAACTAGGGCAGCTTCTTTGCGGTAGTAACGCCCGGCATGTCACGCAATACGACGGCTACGATCGATGTATCTGCACTCGCTCACAACGTAGAGCGCATTCGCGCGCTGACACCTGATTCCCGGCTCATGGCCGTAGTCAAGGCTGATGCCTATGGCCACGGGCTGGAGCGTTGTTTACCTGCGCTTGCGCAGGCAGATTTATTGGCGGTTGCGACGCTGAATGAAGCGCGCAGTATCCGTGCACTCGATCAACAGGTATCGATACTGCTGCTTGAGGGCGTTATGCAGGCTGATGAAATTCGGGCGATGCACGATTTGCGTCTTGAATGCGTCATACATCATGCCAGGCAGCTAGTCTGGATTGAGTCGGCGGGTATTGCACCGGGTTCGAGAGTCTGGCTGAAGATCGATTCCGGTATGCACCGGCTGGGTTTCGGCTTGAATCAGGTCTCGGAGGTGTATGCGCGCATCCAGCGTTGGCCGGGCGTGCAGGAGATTGTGCTGATGAGCCATTTTGCCTGCGCCGATCAGGCCGATCATGATCTGAATGCAAAACAGTTGCAGGCGTTCGATGCTGCGGTAGCAGATTTGCAGGCCGCGCACTGTTTGGCCAATTCTGCCGCGCTGCTGAATTTTCCCGATACGCACCGGCAATGGGTGCGCCCGGGTTTAATGCTGTACGGTATTTCGCCGCTGGTTGATCGAATTGGTGCCGATCATGGTTTGCGCCCGGTGATGCAGCTCGACAGTCAGCTCATTGCGGTCAAGGACATTCCGGCCGGTGAAACCATTGGTTACGGAGCGCGTTACACGGCATCGCGCGACATGCGCATGGGTGTAATTGCGATCGGTTATGGCGATGGTTATCCGCGCAGTACGCCCGATGGCACGCCGATTCTGGTTAATGGCCGGACTGCGCCGCTGGTCGGATGTGTATCGATGGATATGACCACGGTCGATTTGACCGACCAGCCCGAAGCGCGGGTCGGTGATCCGGTTACCTTATGGGGCCGCGATTTGCCGGTTGAGCGGATTGCGAGACACGTCGGCACGATTCCCTATGAACTGGTCTGCCGAGTGACCCAGCGTGTGCGTTACGAAGAGATATCGTACTTGCGCAACAAGCCCCGGAGTTGATCATAGCTGAGCCCGAGAGCTTTTGCCGCACGGCGTTGATTGCCGTGTTGTTGTTTTAATGCCCGTTCAATCCATTGAATTTCAATATTTTGCAGGTACTTTTTGAGATTAATAGGGAGCTCTGGCTCGGATTGTTTGGCAATGGTTTGCGTTTTTGCTTGCTCAGACTGGTTTGACGCTGATTTCGAGGTCGCTGGTCGAAACGGCGATGCAAATGGATTGAACAGTAGTTCTACAATCGGCTGTTCCGGTTCCTCCAGTCGATAGATGGCGCGTTCGACCGTGTTTTTGAGTTCGCGCACATTGCCGGGCCAGCGATGCTTGAGTAGTTGTGTTTTGGCTCGTTCGCTGAAGCCGGGAAATACTTCGCGTCCCATCTCGCGGCTCATGCGTATCGCGAAATGCTCGGCCAGGATCAGAATATCCTCAGGGCGTGCGCGCAGCGGCGGCAGCGTGATGACTTCAAACGACAGCCGGTCGAGCAGGTCGGCGCGGAAGCGGCCGTTTTCCGCTAGCGCCGGCAGATCTTCATTGGTTGCACCAATCACGCGCACGTCCACACGCAGTGTTTTTGAAGAACCCAGGCGCTCGAACTCACCGTATTCGACAATACGCAGAATCTTTTCCTGTACAGCGGCTGACGTTGTGGCCAGCTCGTCCAGAA
>JBCCHH010000326.1:0-3040 GCA_039028855.1 Pseudomonadota bacterium
GGCGACCATGCCGGTTTTCGAGTTCGGCCAGCCAGTGTTTGAGCTGGCCGGGGCCCATATCGGTCTGGATGCAGCAGCAGGCGTTGAGGAAGTCGTCACCGCTGAAGCCAACGGCTTTGGATCGATAAACCGGTGAAAGCTCAACCTCACCAAACTCGGCTTGCAAATGCTTAAGCGCCGAACGCAGATTGGTTGCGGCATCGACATTGCTGCCGAGACCGAGATAGACGGTGGCTGGAGTGGGGTTTTGCGCCACGGTTCGAGCAATTTCCTGAGGTTGTCATAAGACAGCGACCGATGCGCTGCGAATCCAGAGCATTGTACCGGGCGCCGCGGTTTCGAGTGCAAACGGCGGATGTTTCAGATGATCATCGAGACTCGGATTCTGGCTTGTTGCCGCGCTCAATCATTACACCGACCGAGCGCGAGCCGGTCACCGCACCGGGTTTGTCGAGCCGCAGCTTGACCCAGTCCACGCCGAACTCTTCGAGCACGATCGCTGCACAACGCTCGGCCAGGGTTTCAACCAGAAAAAACTCAGCCTGGCCAACAAAGCCGATCAGGCGCTTGGAGACGGCTTTGTAATCGAGCGTATCGTCGATGCTGTCGGTCTTGGCTGCACGCGCGATGTCGGCGCTCATTTCCACATTGAGCACAACTTTTTGTCGAATCTCGCGCTCCCAGTCGTAGATGCCGACGACGGTTTCGATTTCCAGATCCTGAATAAACACGCGATCCATGATTTTCCTTAGCGTTGAATGGGGGGCAGCTCGGCCAGCGGCCAGCGCGGGCGAACGGCGATGTCGGTTTGGTACCGAGCCGAACCGCGGCGGAACCAGCCGGCCAGCGCGATCATCGCGCCGTTGTCGGTACACAGCGCCTGCGGCGGATAGTACACGCTACCCGGCAAACCGGCGTCGAGGGTTTGGCGCAGATGGCGATTCGCGCTGACGCCACCGGCCACGATCAGCGTGTTCATACGCGTTTGTTTAAGCGCTCGGCGGCATTTAATCAACAGCGTTTCGGCCAAGGCGCGCTCGAATCCGGCGGCAATATCGGCTTGGATTTGCTGATGGCGTGGATCATCCTTGCGGGTTGCAGCCCGCTCGCGTTCGATCAACAGACGGGTATGCGTTTTCAGGCCGGAAAAGCTGAAATCCAACCCCGGTCGGTCGGTCATCGGGCGCGGAAACTCAAATCGTTCGGCATCGCCGTTTTCAGCCAGGTGCGCCAGTTCCGGCCCGCCCGGATACGGCAAGTCGAGCAGACGTGCGGTTTTATCGAACGCCTCGCCGGCCGCATCGTCGAGCGTTTCGCCAAGCAGGCGGTATTGACCCGGTGCATTCACTTCGACCAGCATCGTGTGGCCGCCTGAAACCAGCAAGGCGACAAACGGAAACTCGGGCGGCTTGGTATCGAGCAGCGGCGACAGCAAATGACCCTCCATATGGTGCACACCAACCGCCGGACGGCCAATCGCCCGGGCATAGGCAACCGCAACACCGGCACCCACCAGCAGCGCACCGGCCAGCCCTGGGCCCTGCGTGTAGGCGATTAGATCCAGCTCGGCTGGCTCAAGCCTGGCCTCGCCCAGTACTTGCTCGACCATCGGCGCAAGTTTGCGCACATGGTCGCGCGAGGCCAACTCGGGCACGACACCGCCGAATTCAGCGTGCGCGGCCTGGCTGTAGACCGATTCGGCAAGAATGCCCTGGCCGTGACGATAAATCGCCACGCCGGTTTCATCGCATGAACTCTCGATGCCGAGTACGGTATTGATTTCAGCCGCTTCGACCGCATGTTTTGCGTCCGCCGATTGCCTGATTTGGACACCATGCAGCCGTGGATCAGATGAAGAAACGCTTTGCATCTGCATAGCCTAACGCGATATACTGGCGAACTACTTTATTTTTTGAGCAGGATTTGTAATGCCGAACGTCAAAGTGAAAGAAAACGAGCCGTTTGAATTTGCGCTGCGCCGCTTCAAGCGCTCATGTGAGAAGGCCGGTGTCGTGGCTGAAACCCGTCGTCGCGAGTTCTACGAAAAGCCGACGCAGGAGCGCAAGCGCAAGAAAGCGGCTGCGGTGAAGCGTCATCTGCGCAAGCTGTCAAGAGACGTAACCAACCGCCGACGCCTGTACTAGGCGATATCTTTTCGTCTCAGATCGCGCCTCGTCGCGGCTGAAAGTGCTCACGCACACACCAGTGCGCTCCGCTTTTCAGCCGCTCCTCATCACAATCTGAGACGAAAATCTAAGCGCCTAATCCCGTCGATAGTTCGGAAAAAAGCGAAAATCCACTCGCCTTATTCTGTCAGCGAAATTCGGTGATCAGTCAATTTCACCCACACAGCTAACGTTCTTGTCATGCCCTTGAAATCGCAAATTCAAAATGATGTCAAGCAGGCCATGAAGGCCGGCGATAAGGCGCGGGTCAAGGTGTTGCGCATGCTGACCGCGGCGATCAAGCAGCGCGAAATCGATGAGCGGATCGAACTCGACGATACGCAGGTGCTGGCTGTGATCGACAAAATGGTTAAGCAAAGACGTGAGTCGATTGCGCAGTATCAGGCCGGAAACCGACCGGAGCTGGCCGAAGTTGAGCAGGCCGAAATTGACGTTCTGGCCGATTTCCTGCCCGCGCCATTATCTGAAGACGAACTCAACGCACTGATTGATGACGCCATCGCCGCAACCGGCGCTTCGGCCATGTCGGATATGGGCCCGGTCATGGGCAAGCTGAAACCCCAGGTGCAGGGCCGGGCCGATATGAAACAGGTATCTGCCGCCGTGCGCGCACAGCTTGCGGGCTAGCGATTCCTGGTTGTCGCACGCCACAATTCGCACTCAACACAGCATCCGGCTAGAATCTGAATCGTGGCCGGCTTAATTCCCGAATCCTTCATCGAGACGCTGCTTGAGCGCGTCGATATCGTCGACGTCATCGGTCAGCGTGTACCGCTCAAGCCGGCCGGGCATGAGTACAAGGCCTGCTGCCCTTTCCATGATGAGAACACGCCGTCGTTCTACGTCAGTCCACA
>JBCCHH010000327.1:0-3036 GCA_039028855.1 Pseudomonadota bacterium
AGGGGCTGCCACAAGACAGCTGACGATTACCTATCGTATGAGTTTCCAAAGACTGCTATTAATTGGCATTTCTATCCAGCGATAATTTATAGTGCGGGAAAATAAAGCATGGACGAACAGTTAGTAAGCAAGTTTTATCAAATTTGGAATTTAGCAAAAGAAAATTCTCCTCTGAATCAGGAGAGCGCTGTTTGCATTTCTACCGTGAACGGATCGGGTTATCCCGAATCACGCTTCGTTGACCTCAAGGAAGTAAGCATTCAGGGCTTTACATTTTGCACTTCATACGATTCAGCGAAAGCAAAAAACCTTGCCTCAAATCCAAAAATTTCTCTGGCCGTCTGGTGGGATCATATTGGTTATCAAATACGGGTTGTTGGAAACGCATCTCGCATATCGGACGAACTTGCCGACAACTATTGGGACGACCGCTCACTAGAGGCTCAAATTGCTAGTACCTGCTTTGATCAAAGTGAAGCCTGGAGTTCTAAAAGCACAATGGAGGATCATTTTGCTTCAGCTTTAAAAGCCATTGATCGTCGCGTATCACGCCCGAATTATTGGGGCGGCTTCACAGTAAACCCGTACTCAGTAGAGTTTCTGAAATTTGAAGTCAACCGGGTGCATAGAAGAGAGCAGTTCATAAAAGAGGGCGCAGCGTGGAGGCTGCGGATGCTACAACCGTAGCCAAGAAGCAGTCATTCGTGAGCATCCATAGCGTGCCCGTCGTAAGATGAAAAGCCTGCTACTCAGAATCGAAGAATTTTAGCGTTGAATCAGGCGGATTCGCTCGAATCCTGACCGTTTGTCACCATTACATGCTGCCCCGGCCGCAGTCGTTCATTACCGCGTACGACGACCTGATCGCCTTCCTGGATCGGGCCAGTCACTTCAATCAGATCATCCGAGCCGATGCCGGTGGCGACGCTGATGCGACGGGCTTTATTGTCGGCGTCGACGATGAAGACCGAGATGCCGTCGCCTCTGAGCACCAGCGCGTCGCGCGGTACAGCAAGCACTTCGCGGACGTTGGCGGTGGGCACGGTGACGCGTACGGTCTGGCCGACTGGCAGGGGTTGAGTAACGTCGAGCCGTAGTTCGAACACATGATTCGATTCATTGCCGATACTGACCACGGTACGCAGCGGCGCGGGTATCAGTAGATCCTGATCCACACGGATCGCCAGTTCATCGCCCGGCCGTACGTAGCGGTAGTAACTGAGCGGTGCGCGGGCGACAACTTCGAGGTGATCCGGATCGACCAGTCGCAGTACGTCGCTGCCGATCGAGACGCGTTCGCCGGCCTGCATCAGGCGTTCGACCACCACGCCCGCGAACGGTGCGCGGATTTGGGTGCGATCGAGCTGGGCCTGCACCTGACCCAGGCGGCTGCGTGCGATGCGCAGTTCGCTGGCCGATACATCGCGTTCGGATCGGGTTTGATCGATCTGCGTGCGTGCAGCCAGATTGTTTTCAGCCAGTTGCTCGAAGCGTTCAAGCTCGGCCTCAAGAAAGCGCAAACGGGCTTCGGCGCGAGTGATTTCGCCTTCAAGTTCCTGTTTCCGCAAAAGAACGACCGTGTCTTCGATTTGTGCCAGCACGTCACCAACTTCAACACGCGTGCCGACCTCGACGATCTGCATGAGCCGACCTTCGACTTCAGACGAAAGCACCGCGTCGGAGCGAGAAATCACGGTGCCGGCGACCTGGATGGTCGGTGCTATCGCGGCCATGCGCGCCTGATCGGTCACGACCGGAGACGGGCCGCCGAACTGGGCCGCAGCCGGGCTGGCTAGCGTAATCAATATCGTGATCAGGCAAAGAGCAAAAACGTTCCCATTCATCATGCGTATTGTCCTTCAGCACCGCCTGGCGTTTCACGGTCGCGTTGTTCATTGACGGCTTTGGCCTCTTCATTCACGCGCAGCAGGCTTGGCAGCAGAATCAGCGTAAACAGGGTGCTGATGCCCAGGCCGCCGATGATCACCGCAGCCAGGCCACGATACAGTTCGGTGCCGGCTCCTGGGATCAACAGCAGTGGCAGCATGCCAAATAAACTCGTAAACGTGCTCATCAGAATCGGCCGAAGGCGTAGCGCAACCGCCTCGCGTACGGCCTCGCGTCGAGGCTTACCTTCGCGTTCGGCATCACGTGCACGATAGACCAGCAGGATCGCATTGTTGACGACCAGCCCGAGCAGAATCACGAAACCGATCATAGTCAGCATATCCATCGGCTGACCAAAGATCGCATCGACGATGCGCAGGGCGACGATACCGCCGACCGTGGCCATCGGGATGGTCAGCAACACCAGCAGCGAATCCTTGAACGAACGGAACAGCGCCGAGATTAGCAGATACAGGATCACGATCGCGAGCAGGAAACTGCCGGCCAGATTGGCCAGCGTTTCGTTCAGTGCCTCGGCCGTGCCGCGATAGGTGATGATGCCATCGGGTGGCAAGGCGGCGCGCACCAGCGGTTCGACCTCGGTTTCTAGAATGGTCAGCGCTGTTTCCATCGGCATACCGGGCGGTGGCGTAATTGAAAGCGTAAGTGTGCGACTGCGGTCGACGCGACGAATCGAGTTGGGGCCGGCCGTGCGCTCGAGTCGTGTGAGTTCGCCGAGCGTTGCCGTGCGGCCTGAAGGTGTGGCCAGCGGCATGGCCATCAGTTCTTCGGGTGTGCTCCAGCCTTCGCCGCGCATGATGACATCGAGCCGGCGGTCGCCGTCGAAATAGTCGCCTAGGAATGCACCGTCGCCGAATGCACGGATCAACGTGGCGACGTCGTTGCGTGTCCAGCCGAGTTCGGCAATGCGGCGGTCGTCGGGTACGAGTCTGAGCTCAGGCTCGGCCAGCTCCAGCGCCGGCTGCGGCCGTACGTTTGCGCCTTCGAGCACTTGCGGAATGTTGATAAAACCGACCAGGCCGGCTTCGAGCAGATCGCTGAAATCGGAGGCCTGTAAATCCATCGCGATGCGGCGCCCGCCGCGGCCGCCGAAAATTGGTCGCCGGTTGGCTGCGCCAAAGGTGTCGG
>JBCCHH010000328.1:0-3030 GCA_039028855.1 Pseudomonadota bacterium
CGCCCGAAGTGAACGCATTGAATTCGGGCAAGCCGAGGACGGCCCCAAGCTCAAATAGCCGTACATCAAATGGGCCAAAGGCATCGGCATTCAGATAGTAGAAGCCAGCAACGCTGCTGATCCGGTCGCTGGTGTAGTTCAACTGAAACTCCTGGCTGAACTGCTCGTTTTCATAGATGGTCGCCACATCAAGGTCAACCACAGGCAACGCTTCGAAATCGATCTGCTGAGTATTGTCGCTTTCGTACCAGTTGGTAATCGATTTAAATTGCCAAGAAGTACTGAAATCATATTCAGCAAGCAAGGTCACGCTGTGCGCTTCGGTTTCGTTTTTTCCCTGGATGCCGCTGCGCGAGTTGTACACGTTATCGAGCACCGGCGCACCGCTGACCAGGCCCGGTATCAGGCGATGGCCACCGAGTGGATTGGAATCGTCTTTGAAGTAGTCGCCCGATAGGCGAAAGAATAGCTCATAGCTCGGCTCCCACTCAATGCTGGCCCTGGCCGCCATCACGTCTTTGTCGTAATTTTCTTCGTCCAGATTCAGGTTCGTGCCATAGCCATTACGATTAAAGGTCGCCAGTGCACCACCGATTGCGACCGTAGAGCCGATCGGCGTCTCGCCACTGATGACCAGATCCTGCTGGGAAAAACTGCCAATAGCACCGCGCACGCTAGCGGCTGGTGCCCGGCCAAGACGCTTCGTCACGTATTTGACCGCGCCGCCGATGGTGTTACGACCGTAGAGCGTGCCCTGTGGCCCGCGAAGCACTTCGACGCGTTCAACGTCATAAATATCCAGCACGGCGGCCTGAGGACGATTCAAATACACGTCATCAATATAGATTCCAACACCCGCCTCGAAGCCGGCCACCGGATCCTGCTGACCGATCCCGCGAATAAAGGCCGTCAACGTATTCGTAGTTCCGCGAGAGACTTCCAGCGTGGTGTTAGGAACCACCTGATTGAGGTACGTAATATCCTGGGCGCCGACGTCGGCTAAGTCTTCACCGGTGAATGCGGTGACTGAAATCGGCACATCACGCAGCGTTTCCGTTCGCCGCCTGGCGGTCACCTCGATGGATCCGAGATCGGCGGACTCTTCCTCACCTTGCCGATTGTCATTTTGATCGTCGCTTTGGTCAGTTCGCTGATCGTCGCTCTGGTCAGAATCAACGTCTTGAGCGGCCAGGCCGGCAGACAAACTCAAGGCGATGGCCATAACGATAGCTAATTTGGGGGTCGCAATTGTTCTTATCTTCATAGTTATTCCTGGTGCAACGTATCGAGGTCACTGGTGCAGTGTGTTTAACCATCGGGCGAGTAGTAACGCATAACGGCTATTGCTACGCAGCATAGAAAGCAAAGGCTGGGCTGTAACTTGTACCTTGGTACAGTTCCGCCAATCGGGTTGATAAGGTCAACATACGCAACAACCCGTCTGATCTTGGAGTCGTCATGCTCAGCCTGCTCGGCCTGCTCGGAGGCCTCGCCTTGCTCATCGTCCTGACCATGCGCGGCATGAGCTTGTTTGTGGCCACGCCTTTGTGTGCACTGTTGGTCGCAATCACGTCCGGCGTCCCGCTGCTGCCGCCGCTGGCTGATGCAGACGGAATAAACCTAGTCACTCAATACATGAATGGCTTTACGGGCTTTATCGCCTCCTGGTTTTTCATCTTTCTGTTCGGTTCCTTATTTGGCAAACTGATGGAATCCTCGGGTGGGGCTGACAGCGTTTCGCACTGGATCATCACACGCCTTGGCACCAACCGCGCTGCCCTGGCCGTCGTCATTGCCTGCGCCATTCTCACCTATGGCGGCGTATCGCTGTTCGTGGTTGCATTTTCGGTATATCCAATGGCCTTGGCGCTTTTCAGAGAAGCCAATCTACCCCGGCGCTTTATCCCCGCCACCATGGCGTTTGGGTCGGTGACCTTTACCATGACCTCGGCCGGCTCCCCGGAGATTCAAAACTGGATTCCGATTGAGTTTCTTGGCACCTCGCCGCTGGCAGCCTGGCAGGCCAGCCTGATCGTGGCGATCTTTATGGCGACCAGCGGCTATTTCTGGCTGCGCTGGATGCTGAATCGCGCAGTCGCGCGTGGCGAGTTGTTTGAGGTGAGGCCCGATGACCCCGAAGGCGACCGCGGTGATCTGCCCAATCACTGGGTTTCGATGATTCCGCTACTGTTGGTGCTGGGCATTTCCTTCACCACTCATGACCAGCTGGGCACCTCGGCTTTGATCATCGCGCTGCTCGCCGGCTGCATCGGAGCCGTGTTGATCAATCTTCGCCATCTACATGAGCCTGGCACTGCATTGAGTGAGGGCGGCACAGGCGCGCTGATTGCCATTGGTAATACGGCAGCCGTCGTCGGCTTCGGCACCGTTGCTAAAGTTGCTCCGGCCTTCGATGCTGCCGTCGTCTGGGTAACTTCCATGCCCGGTTCGGGCCTGGTATCGGCCGCCGTTGCCGTATCAGCAATCGCCGCAATGACCGGCTCGGCATCCGGCGGTCAGGCAATCGCGCTACCGATTTTAGGCCCCCACTACGTCGATCAAGGCGTCGACCCAGACCAACTTCACCGTGTGGTCGCGATATCGTCAGGGGCGCTAGACTCCTTGCCGCACAATGGCTACGTGGTCACCACCATCCGCGCGATTTGCAAAGAAACCCATGCGGCGGCCTATGCGCCGATGGGCGCCCTAACCGTCATTATCCCGCTGCTTGGCTTACTGCTCTGCCTCGGCTTGTTTGCAATCGGACTGTAAAGCGGACGCAATTCGCCCGCAGCCAGCATTTCCTGAGCCGCAGATTGATGCTGAATACATGATGGCCGAGCACGCCCAATTCCGCACTGGAGATGGGAATCAACACCTGCGCGAACGCATGCCGCGCGGTGCAGAATACTCATTCGAAACCTCGACCGAGCGGAGCATGGCACCGAGCACCACGCTGAATACCTTCGAGTTGCGCTTCCCCGAAAACGCCGCCCGGCACAGGACCGCGACCGACGCGGTGAGTCGTGC
>JBCCHH010000329.1:0-3023 GCA_039028855.1 Pseudomonadota bacterium
TGGCAATCCGGTTGAAATTCGATATTTCCTAGATGTTTCGCTAGACAATCTTGATGATCGCCAGACGCATCCCTCCAAGCATTTTCTTCCCCGAGAAAACAGCGTTTAACACTTTTTGATTCATATTCATAGGTAGCAAAGAAAAATGGTTACAGGCACGGTAAAGTGGTTTAACGACGCCAAAGGCTTTGGCTTCATCTCTCAGGACAATGGCGGCGCAGACGTATTTGTACACTTCAGCGCGATTCAAGGTTCAGGCTTCAAATCCCTGGCCGAAGGTCAAAAGGTTGAATTTGAACTACAGAATGGCCCTAAAGGTCCGCAGGCAGCAAACGTCAACCTGGTCTGATTTCAGACTGAAATAGTTTGTGAAAGCCCCGCAATTGCGGGGCTTTTTTTGCTCTTTGATTCAGTCGCCTTCGGGCAACAAAAAATCCGCCAATAGCGCAGCCAGCACAGGCAGTACATTTTCAAGCCGATGCCCGGCCTTAAGCAGGTGCAACTGGGCCTGATGCTGTTCGGCAAATTTCATACTGTTTTGCCACGGGATGATGTCGTCGTTCCAGCCATGAATCACGCTGATGCGCTCAGTCATCGGCGTATAGGCTTCGCGCGCAACCAGCGCTGGATCGGCATGCTCGTAGCGATCTTCCATGAACAGCGCGGGTGCCAGCAGCCATAAGCCGGCCACTCGACTACGCTCAGCCGCGGACACAGAGACATAGCCACCCAGGGATGAACCGACCAGCACTGGCGGCTCGGCACAGGCATGAATACGCTCAACGAGTCGATCAATGCGCGCCGGCGGGTTGTCGTGAATATCACGGTCGTCCACCGCGACGGTCGGCCAGCCCAGACGTTCGGCGACCGGACGCAGATATTCATTCTTGTTGGAGTGCGGACCCGAATCCAGTCCATGACTGAAAATAATCAAACCGTTCATCTACTTGCCTTATTGCTGGTGCTCGGCCAACTGAATTGACGCTGGCCGAGCAGATTGCCAGCACTGTCGAAACTGCGCTCGGCCATCCGCGTGATCGGACCGATCTGTAACACCGAGGCCGAGCGCGTGCCGTAGCGTTGGCTGACGATCATCGGCGGCGACAGAAAACGCTCCATCTCCAGGCCGATGCCTGTATCGGGCAATTCGTCATCGGGCGCGGGCTGGCGATCGTTGAGAATGTTGAATAAATCACCCGTTGAGGGCGGACTCGACGCGTGCAGATGGTCGCCCAAGCGTTGCACCACGCGCGCGGCCTTGGGCCACGGCGCGTCGAGCTTATGATTAGACAGGGCATGCGTGCCAGGCTCAATTCGATGCGCCGACTCGTACGTGCCGATCAACCAGAGACTACCGCCGTTTTCATTCATATCGCCGATCAGCAGACTGAATGGCGAATAGGTCGACTTGGTCGATTCCAGTATTTCGACGAAAGCTTCGGCCGAGCCTGCATACTGAATCCAAGCCAATGGCAACTCGCCGCGCGAATATTCGCCGACGGGCGCATCCAGTTGACGAAAATTGGTAATCGCGGCAAAGCGCCCGGCCCGATTAGCTGCCAGCCAGGTGCCACCGGCCTGTTCATCCCGCCCGGCGATCGCGCCATCGGGCCAGTCCCACCAGTGCAATGCCCGCGTCGGCCGGGCATGAAATTCATCGCGATTAGCGATCAGCACCAGTTTCATTTCCTGCTGCGGCTGCCAGTTGAATGCAATCAGGCACATGCGCGGTTTCCGTAAGCGATCTGGTTCACACAACCCACGCGCGATCGCAGGCCGGAACGATTATTATGAGCACATTGTCTCACGCTTGATTGAATTTTTAGGGAAGACGTAGATATGAAAGATCAGGATTGGGTCGGTGCAGCGATACTCGCGCTGGGACTGGTGCTCGCCAGCATCTTTGTTTCGAATGCGATCAGCAACTTCCGCACCAGCGACCGCCATGTCGAAGTCAAAGGCCTGGCCGAGCGTGAATTGACCGCCAACCTGGCGATCTGGCCGATCACCTACACCATCTCAGCCACGAGCCTGGATGAATTGCGCGGACGCATGGAGCGCGCCGATGAAGCTGTGATTGCATTCTTGAAACTCAACGGCTTCAGCGATGAGGAAATCACCCGCTCCCCACCTCGAGTGAACGATCGCTGGCTGCATAGCTACGATAATCAACGCCCGAACGAACGCTATACGATCGAGCGCACGCTCACATTACGCACCCATCAGGTTATGGCCACACGCCAGGCCATGGACCAGTCGGCCGAACTCTTGAGCCAGGGCGTAGCGCTGGCGCCGAACTGGGGCTCGACGTCTCAGTTCCTGTTCACCGAGCTCGAACAGATCAAACCCGAAATGATCGCCGAGGCGACGGCCGACGCGCGTCGCGCGGCCAGCCAGTTTGCTGAAGATTCGGGCAGTGAAGTCGGCCCGATCCGTTCGGCCCGTCAAGGCTTTTTCACGATTAACGAACGGGATCCGACCTCGCCGGAGGTCAAGCTGGTTCGGGTGGTGACGACAATTGAGTATTTTCTGACGGATTGATTAGATCATTTTAATCGTTTGATTCGAAGACTTTTCGCCTCCAGCTTCGCTGGCTGATGATCTGATTTTTAAACTCTTTAAAGTCAAAGGCATTTCGCCGCACGGCTTCGCCGAGCTGATGCGAGTAACTTTTTGTCGGTTGCAACAAAAAGTAACCAAAAAGTGCGCTTAACACCGCCGGCGGAAGTACCTTCTGAGCGATCAAAGTGGAATTCGCTCGGTGCCCTCGTTTAGGTTTTCCGGCGGGTTGAGTGTCTTCGGTATAGAACAGTGGCTCGAATACTGAGCTTCAGTGTTAATTGGCACGCACAAGCGTGTCGTTTGGTTTTTAGGCTGAGCTTGGTCGTTATAGCTTTTGGCCTTAGAAAACATAAGATTAACGCTCATTAAAACAGCTTATCCATGCGGCGAAATGCTTTAAGTTGAATTTAGACCAAAAAAACCGCCCGCAAATAAATTAAAAAAATTTGCGAAATCAAAAA
>JBCCHH010000330.1:0-3019 GCA_039028855.1 Pseudomonadota bacterium
ATTCTTTTTTGCATTCTTCCTGTTCCAGGGCTTGTTAGCTTGGTTATTTGCGTTGCCGGCCTGGGTGGTGGCTAGCGATGCTTCATCGGCGCTTTCGATCTGGGTCATTCTGGGCGTAGTGTTCTGGCTGGTCAGCCTGGCTGGTGAGTCACTGGCGGATCGACAGCTCGATGTATTTCGGACCAATCCGGACAACAAAGGCAAGGTCTGCAAGGTTGGACTGTGGCGCTATTCACGTCACCCGAACTATTTCTTCGAATGGCTGCACTGGTTTGCCTATCCGTTGATTGCACTCGGCGCACCCTATCATTGGATCACCTGGTTCGGGCCGGTGTTGATGTTTGCCTTCCTGTATCGGGTGACTGGCATTCCCTACACCGAAAAACAGTCACTAAAATCGCGCGGCGAAGCCTATCGCGAATACCAACGTACAACCTCGGCCTTCTTACCCTGGCCGCCAAAGGACACTTAGTCATGAAACGCGATAAGTTAACCGCCGATTACGCCGATCAGCGCAGATGGAAAAGCAAAAGGCTTGAAACCGCAAATAAATGCGAATGCACGCAAATATAAACCACTTGAGGGTTTTTGCGTTATTCGCGTTTATCGGTTTTATTACTCCGCGTACATCTGCGTAATCTTCGGTTTAAAAACTTTCTTGAATTTCAATACCTGATTTATAAGAGCGTTCAAGCGGCAATATTTGGGATTTGTTCAAGTGCCTTACCATGATCAAGCCGAACTTTTTCCAAGTCGAAATCCGCCTGTAAGCCCAACCAGAATTGTTCTGAGGTACCGAGTGCACGCGCAAGCCGCATGGCTGTATCGGCAGTGATTCGGCGTTTTCTAAGCACGATTTCATTGATTCTTCGGGGCGGAACATCGATAGCCCGCGCAAGCCGATTCTGGCTGATATTCATGGGCTTGAGAAATTCTTCAAGCAGAATTTCACCGGGATGGATATTAGGTAGCCGATTCGCAGTCATTACAGTGTCTCGTTCATCGTGTTCTAGTGATAATCTACAATTTCAACCTGATGCGCAGCGTTTTGATGCCATTGAAAGCAGATGCGCCACTGATTGTTAATTCGGATACTGAATTGCCCTTTTCGCATACCCTTGAGCGCCTCCAGGCGATTACCGGGCGGAACTCGAAGATCATTCAGATCTTGTGCGTTATTCAGCATTCTCAACTTTCGCCGAGCAACCGATTGAATATCAGACGGCAGCTTGCGAGAGCGTATACCTTGCCAGATCAAGTCTGTTTCACGACTAGCAAAGCTCCGAATCATTGCCCAATTATAACGCTTAGCGTTATATAACGCAATGCGTCATAAAGCAGATCTTGAATCTACGTTCATCTGCGTAATCTGCGGTTAATAGCCTTTCAAATATCACTGCCGTACCTGCATTCCATCAGCAAGCGTGCGCCGGTAAACCATCAGCGCCGGCACCAGCGCGACGACAATGCCGGCCAGCCAGATCGTGCCCAGCACCAGCCATTGCCACAATGCCGGCCAGGCCAAACCGACCGCGATGCCGAAACGGGTCAACAGCCAGGGCGCGATCGCAATCTGTAGCGCATAGGCCAGCAACAGGCCGAGCAGAATGCCGAGCGCGGTGATCACGGCCGCTTCGAACACCAGCAGGCTGGCGATTTGCCACGGCCGCGCGCCGGCTGCGCGCAGAATAGCCATTTCGCGTCGGCGTTCGTTCAGCGTACTGATCAATGCCGTCAGCATACCGAGCAGCCCGGCCAGCACAACCAGGCCGGCCACGACGCGCAGGATCTGCTCGGCAAAGCCGGTAATGCGCCAGAGTTCCTGCAGGGCGATACCGGGCAGAATGGCCAGTAGCGGTTCGCCGTCGTATTGGTTGATGCGTGCCTGCAGGCCGAACACAGCCGCGCGACTGGTCAGACCGAGGAAGAACGCCGTGATCGAATCGGGCCGCAGTTGTTCGGTCATCGCTCGTGCCTGTTCGGGATCAAGCGTACCGCCGCGCATCTGCACACCGCTTTCCCAGCCGATGTGAATCGCAGTATGTGCTTCGAGTGAGATGTATAACGACTGATCGACTGGCGTGCCGGTGGCCGCCAGAATACCGCTGACGGTAAACGGCTGATCGTCATGGCTTTGCAGGCTGACATTACCAGTGCCATGCGCCAGCACAATCTGATCGTCGATTTGATAATCCAGTTGTCGGGCAACCTGTGCGCCAATCACCACGTCGAACAAATCGCTGAATGGCTCACCTTCAGCCAGTTCCAGCGGCTGCTGACCGGCATAGCGGTAGTGCTCGAAGAACGCATCCGTTGTACCGATCACGCGATAGCCGCGATGCGAGTCACCGAGCGAAATCGGAATCGACCAGGCCACGCTTTGCACCGCGGCGACTTCCGTGTAGGTCTGCCAGGATACGTTATTCGTCGCATTGCCCAGTCCGAACACGGAATACAGCAGCAACTGCACCGGCGCGGTCGGCGCGCCGACAATCAGATCGGTACCGGAGACCGAGCGGTAAAAGCCTTCGCGCACTTCCGAGCGCATCTGCTCGACCAGCACTAATAACGCAATCGAGATGGCAATGGTCAAGACCGTCAGCGAGACGGCAAAACGACGATTGGCTAAGGAACCGCGTGCGAGCCGGAGCAGCGTCATAGCTCGGCCTCAACGTGGCTTTTGGCAGCGCGGTTGATTTCGGTCAGCTCGACCGTACGGTCGAAGCGGGGAGCCAGCTCATGGTCATGGCTGACAAACAGTAATGCCGAGCCAGCCCGTTCGACCTCGTGAAACAACAGCGATAAAAACGCATCGCGCCGATCTCTATCCAATGCTGAGGTCGGCTCATCGGCCAATACCAGATCGGGCTGCCCGATCAACGCGCGCGCTGCGGCTACGCGCTGCTGCTGCCCGACGCTGAGTTGATCGGCACGTTTGTGCCATAACGATGCATCCAGATCCATTGCCCGCAGCAAGCCTTCGGCGGCGGGTTGAACCGCGCCAGTGCGCTTTCGTCGA
>JBCCHH010000331.1:0-3015 GCA_039028855.1 Pseudomonadota bacterium
AGCATGGCCAGCACGATCAACGCCCAGGTGCTCAGCGTCGGGATCTGCAGGATCTCGCCGATCACGATACTGCTGATATTGGTGTTGTTGTCCGGCAGCGGATCGTCCAGATCGGAACTGGCGGTCGCGCTCAAGACTATGGTGCCGGGCACCAGGACTCGAACGCTGAACACGCATTGAACCGATGCGCCGGACTCGAGTTGGCCGACGTCCCAACTCAGACTGCCGTCTGGCTGTTCGCCGATGCAATCGCCGTCATCGATCAGGTCCAGGATGTCGGGAAAGTCAATCGCGACGGCACTGCCGCCGGCGGCATTGGGTCCGTCGTTGCTCAAGCTGAGAATATAGCTGTATTCCGAGCCGAATACGGGCTGTGGCATCGCGGTATTGTCGATGGTCAGAACCAGATCGGCGACGCGCGGTATCACAGTGATGACAAAGCTTTGCGCGGCGCTGGTATCGACACCGCCGTTCGCGCTGCCGCCGTCGTCGGTCAATTCGATCGTAATCGTGGTGCTGCCGTCGGCGTCTTCGGCCGGGGCAAAGCTCAGACTGCCGTCGGCAGCGATGACGGGCGCCCCGTTCAAGATAGTCGGATTGGTGTTGTCGACAATATTGAACATGACGGTCTGGCCGGACTCATCGTTCGGGCCGGCGCTGATGCCGGTGGCCCATGGGTCGATAACTTGCGGCCCGTCATCGTTGAACAGGTTTTGGTCGGGGCCGACGATGAAGGCCGGCGCGTCGTTAACCGCGGTGACATTGATGGCGAATGTCTGAGGCGGACTGGTATCGCCACCGCCGTTATCTGTGCCGCCGTCATCCATCAGGTCGACTGTAATGTTGGCCGTGCCGTTGGCGTCGTCGGCCGGTGTAAAGCTTAGCCGGCCGTTGGTGGCGTCGATCGACGGTGCGGTGCTGAACAATCCGGGATTGTCGTTGAGGATCACGTTGAAATTAAGCGTTTGAGTGTTCTCATTGGTCGCTCCGGCAGTGATATCAACGGCAAAGTTGTCGATGGTTTGCGGTCCGGCATCTTCAAGTACGGTTGGGTCGGCGCTCAAGCTGAAGCCGGGCGTATCGTTGATCGGGTTGACGACCAGGGTGATCGTCTGTGCCGCCGAAGCATTCATATTATTGCCGCTGTCCGGCCCGCTGTCGCGTACCAGCACGCTGTACGTGGCAGTGCCGAATGCGTCCGGCGCCGCAGCGAAACTCAGGTCGCCGCTGGTTGGGTCCAACACGGGTTGGCTGCTGAAGCTGAGCGTCGGATCGATGCTGAGTTGAGTGAATTCAAAGCTGAGTGCCTGATCAACGCTTTCCGGCCGGCCTTCGGTGAAGTTGCCGTTCACGTCGACCGTACGCAGATTGCCGAGCGCATCGCGTTCCAGCCCGGTGCCGGCAAAGGCATCGCTGACGACGGCGACAATCGCCTGTGCGCCGGCGTCTTCGTCAACCGTGATCAGGGCGGTGTTCAGGGTGAAGGAGGGCGCGTCGTTGACCGGCGTAATCGTTACCTCGACCTGGCCGACGGCAAAGCGCTGACCGTCGTCGCTGCGGGCCAGATAGAGAAAGCTGTCGCGGCCGTGGAAATTGGCTCGCGGCGCATAGCGTATCTGATTGCTTTGCACACTCGGATTGACGCCGCGCTCGCTGGTCAATACTGAAACCAGCGTCAGGGCGGCGGCGCTGGCCGGGTCGCTGTCGTTTTGCAGTACGTCGATCAGCACCGATTGATCTTCCTCGGTGACTGCAGTGTCATCGCTTACGTCCAGGCGTTGCGGGCCGTGCAGAATCACCGGGGAATTAAAAATCGACTGTGAACCAAAGCCATCGAAGGTTCCTGTGTCGACTGAGGCCATTTGCAGCACTCCGCTGGCAATCTGGCCCGGCCCGGCTGCGGCAGAAAACAGAATGTTGGCGTGCTCGGATGTCACCACAGGTCCGGCCGCATAGACGCCGCCAACGCCGACGATGGTGGACGCCTGGTTTGGATTGCCGGCGGTTTTGACTTCGTAGCGCGAAAAGCGCGCCAACGCCTGTGGTTCAGGCGGTGGGTCCATCGGATCGACCGGTCCCGGTACCAATTGCGAGCCGTCCGGCAGTTCCAGGTACTGGGCAAACCACTTCAGCGCTACGTCTACCGGCTGGTGCACGCGCGCGATTTCTGTGCTGAAGCTGGTGCCGCCGCCGTTACTGCTGGTATCGGCAAAGGTATTAATTAATGCCGCATTGCCGGCATCGTCCCAGGCGCGGAATTCGATCGACGGCTCAGGGCCGGTTTCAGTCGTGTATTCCGGAAAGGCAGTGAAGCGTACAAAGGCGTCCGGCGGTAACAGCAGAGCATTGGTTTCGCTGACGCCTTCAATCACTACATATTCAGTGGAGCCGCTGGCCAGGCGGTAATCCCATACGCCGTTGCTGGTATCCACGCCGGTGATGGCGATGCCCATCTCGGTCAGCAGCGTATTGCTGTCGATCACTTGAAAACCGGCCAATGCTTCAAACAATTCGGTAACGGTGACGCCGAAGTGGTTGCTGTTCTCGGCATCCATATCTGGATCGCTGGCATTCGTATCGTTAATATTGCGAAAAATGTAGGCCAGACGCGGGTGGCCGCTGTTGTCGAGCTGCGGGAACGTCTGCGCTGCCGGTCCGGCCGAGCGGGTAATGCCCACCGGCGGATGGATTTCAGCCGGCGCCTGAGCGAATGCCGATGGGGTCGTTGGCACTTGCACTGTCTGACCGGAGGCATTGACCCGGCTGTTCAGGCCGAACTGAATCTCGTCGATGATGGTCAGATTGCTGCTGGAAACGAACACCGCACTGCCGCGACGACTATCGTCCGCGGTGACTGGGTTGCTATCGTTGATTTCGAACCCTCCGGTCTTGAAATGATTGATACCACGCATGCCCGGCAGCGCCGCATTGCCCTCGAACACGCAGCGTTCCAGCGTAACCGTGCCGTCCGAATACAGCGCGCCGCCCAGACCGACGCCACCACCGCCACCGCCA
>JBCCHH010000332.1:0-3007 GCA_039028855.1 Pseudomonadota bacterium
CGTGAATAACGCTCGAGGCAGAAAGCGATAGATCGACTCGCCGCGCTTGGCCGAGGAAGGGTCGCGATCGGTCGCGACCCAGACATGGTGGCCGCGCACGTGCTCAACCTTGAACGTGACGTAGTTGACCGAGCACAACAGTAATCCGCCCACGATCCGATCGAAGCGGTTACGGCGATGAATCAGTTCATGCGCGACATTGATCGCCAGCACGCCGCCAACATAGCCGAGCGAGAAAATCCACAACGCCTGCGCCCAAAGCGGCAAGTACACCAGTTTGGTCAGTGCCCAGCCGATCAGTGCGAGCTGCACAGGCAGGCATAACCACGGCACGAGGCGACGGTTTAGCCACACATCCTGGGTCTCAACCGGTGGCTCGGCATCGCGCCCGACCAGCCAGTCGGTCAGCGGCAGCACACCGTACAACCAGACAATTGGCAGCGCCGTCCAAAGGAAATGGCCCGTGGTTTCAATCAAATACCAAGCCAGCGGCATCAGTGCCGGCACCGTAAACACCAGCCAATAACTGGCCGGTCGCAAACGTGCTTTGAGTGACAGGCTGTTGGATACGGAAGCTGTAGCCATCTAATGATTCCTCCGCGGGTCTAGGTTAAGTATAGACCGGTCGGCCAATTCATTGCAAATGCGTATAACGCTCAACCCAGCCAATTTCTGCATGACGTTCGCTTAGCGAGTGGTCGAACGGGCTCACCTGGAAAGTGAGTGTAAGGCGACTAATCATGACCAGCGCTGTACCAAGGGTTCGAACCGAGCCGAAGGCGAGCTGATGCATTTTGCCTAAGCAAAATCACCCGAAGGGCCAGCTGCAACGCGGCGCAGTCCATCCCGCTCGCTCTTCGCAGCTAGGCCCAGCCAAGCCCCGGAAATGAACTTTTGATCAGATTGGTTGTATTATCCCAGTATGAGACGGGCGTTTATTTTTTCCAATACGGCTTTGTTACTCCCCAACACCAGCATAGTGCATGCCTGGAATCCGCCCAGCTTGTTATGCGATGGCTATTAGCAGGAAATGGTTCAAGCAACAACTGACCGTAACCTGCCCGATTGCCACAAGGCAAAAGCCGAACAGCCGCAAGAGCAGCAACCCGAAACGGATCCGTGCGATAGGCTGTGTCTCTGTACTCAGGCATCGTCAAGCCCCAGCTTCACGATACTTTCAAACGAATCAAAGCCGTTTGGGCCAACCGTTGCCCATGCTTTTCCTGCTACTACCGACTTTCCTGCTTCTCTCAACCTGAGCCCGCTTGAGCGCCCTCCAAACACCGTTTCCTGATTGTTGAACGGCTGCGCTGCAATTCGCAGCGTGAATTACATCGCAACTCAGGAAGAAACCATGCGAAGTTTTATTGTTGTGGTGCTTGGGATCGGGCTGACGATTCCGTGCGCCATTCAGGCACGGCCGGTGTCCTATCCGGACGGCTGGACGGTGATGGTGATGAATGACGGCGCCAGAAACACCGCCCATATTCATTATTCGCCAAGCGCGAGAGTGTCATTGGGCTACAAGTTTGAATACTGGCAGGATCAGGATTTTTATATCAATGCCGTTCAGGTCAACAACCTGATCCAACGCTGGAACCGGCCCGAATCCCAAGCCAATTTCTACCTCAAGTCCGGGCTTGGCATCGCTACCAGCCGTGCGGGCGCAACGGATGGCGAAAGCGATGTTGCAGGCTTTGTCGGGCTTGCGCTGGACTGGGAAGATCGCCGTTATTTCGTCTCGTATGAAAATCGCTACACCGAGGCCCGCGGAATCGATGATTTTTTTCGGCAATCCGCCCGACTGGGCTGGGCGCCGTATGAAGGCGACTACGGCGATCTTCATACCTGGCTCATGATCCAGGTCGAACACACCCCTGAGGCTGAACACAACATCACCGTTACACCTCTGGTGCGGCTGTTCAAGGATGTTCACCTGCTTGAAGCCGGCATTAACGACCGTGGCGAAATCTTATTCAACTACATTTTCAGATACTGATAAGGAGATCAGTCATGAAACGGACTCTTTTTGCATTTGCATTCGTACTCACACTATCCATCCCGGCTTTTGCCGCACACCCCGGCGGCACGGCGTATGCCGACGTCAACGGCCTGGTCTGCGACTTCTGCGCGCGTGCGCTGGAAAAGGTATTCGGCCGGCAGGAGGCTGTCGAATCGATCCATGTGGATCTGGATGAAAAAGTCATCACCATTCACTTCAACGAAGGCCAGAAGCTCGACGATGAAACCATTATTCAGTTGATTGCCGACTCTGGCTATAACGTACGGGAAATCCGGCATGACGAATCATCATGAGGTTTCTTTGTGGCGGCAGACTATTCTGCCGTCACTGAGCCTGTTTACATCCGTAGGCACCCTGATTTGCTGTGCCTTACCGGCCCTGTTGGTCACAATCGGCATGGGCGCCTCACTGGCCGGCTTAATTGGTGCCGCGCCGTGGATCACGGTAATTTCTGAATATAAAGGTGTCGTATTTGTTGTTGCCGCCGGGCTGCTTCTGCTTGCGGTATGGATGCACTGGCGGTCACGGCATGCACCCTGCCCCGCGGATCCGGCTAAAGCCATCGCCTGTAAACGCTTGCGCAGATTCAGCTCGATTATTCTGGGCTCGGCTGTAGCGGTCTATGTCGTCGGTTTCTTCTTCGCTTTTGTGGCCGTGCGTATCTTTTATTAGCCACCTGAGCAACCAACTCAACGATCAGTTCAATTGGCGCAGTTTCAGCTACTGATTTAACTGCATTCAGCGAGTACAATAGCTTTCTCACGGAGAGGTGCCGGAGTGGTCGAACGGGCTCGCCTGAAAAGTGAGTGTACGGCGATTGTTATCACAAGCGCCGTACCGAGGGTTCGAACCGAGCAAAGCGAGCTGATGCATTTTGCGCAGCAAAATCACCCGAAGGGCCAGCCGCAACGCGGCGCAGTCCATCCCTTCCTCTTGCAATGCACAAGCATTGCCTGATGGAACCGTTGGTCTAACAGCGTACAA
>JBCCHH010000333.1:0-3001 GCA_039028855.1 Pseudomonadota bacterium
GCGATGCCGGGCTGACGATAAAATACAGATATGGCTAGCCGTAAGTCGAGTTCCAGCATCGCCAGCGTACAGCAGATTGCACAGCGCCAGCCCGCTCTGGCCAGCGCGATTCGTCAGGCCGAGGCGTTTATTGAATTGAATCGTCGCATTCAGCCAAAATTGCCGACGGAGGTGCGTAAAACCCTGCGCGTGGCTTGTGTTGAAGGCGATTGTCTTGTGATTGCCGCAGCCTCACCCGTATGGGCAACGAAGGCGCGTTTATTGGCGAATGTGTATTTGGACGCGTGTAACGAACTCTGGCCGCAGCAACTGAACAAAATTAAGGTCGTGGTGATCAGCGAAGCGTTTGAGGCGCTGGACTACTAAACCTGTTGTCAGCGTACCAACGGTAATCGAGCTATACCGCCTGTGCCGGCTGCAGATAGGAAATCGGCGCAGCTGTGGTGTCCTCGAAGATAATTTCTTCCCATGCAGTTTCATCAGCCAACACTTTTCTCAGTAGTTGATTATTCAACTCATGACCCGATTTATGGCCTGAGAACCAGCCGATCGGGCTGGCACCGAGCAGGTACAGATCGCCGATCGCATCGAGTACCTTATGCTTGACGAACTCATCTTCATAGCGCAAACCGTCGCTGTTCAATACGCGATAGTCATCGACAACGACAGCGTTATCGAGGCTACCGCCGAGTACCAGGTTGCGCTGACGCAAATATTCAATGTCGCGCATGAAGCCAAAGGTGCGCGCGCGCGCGATCTCTTTTAAGTAGGATGTGGTGGAAAAATCCAGGTCGGCATTGCACTTGCGACCTTTGAATACAGGGTGGTCAAATTCAATCTGGAATGAAACGCGAAAACCCTCGTAGGGATCGAAGCGTACCCAGCGATCACCATCGACGAGTTCTACCGTTTTCTTAATACGGACAAACCGTTTGGGTCTGTTCTGCTCGGCAATGCCGGCCGACTGGATCAAAAACACAAATGGTCCCGAACTGCCATCCATGATCGGCACTTCAGAGGCGGTCAAATCAACGAATACATTGTCGATGCCTAAACCAGCGAGCGCTGAGACCAGATGCTCAATCGTTGCTACCCGTTCACCGTTTTTGCCTACCAGCGTGGTCGAAAGCGCGGTGTCACCGACTTGATGAGGCTCGGCTTTGATTTCAAACACCGGTTCAAGATCAACGCGGCGAAACACAATGCCGCTATCAACCGGCGCCGGCCGCATCGTCATGACGACTTTTTCGCCATTGTGCATGCCCACGCCGGTGGCACGAATCACATTCTTGAGGGTGCGTTGCTTGATCACAGTATCGACCTGGATTTAGTTGTTATCAATCATTTATGCGGCCGAATCATAGCATAGCAACAGCTTTGATCGCCGTTTTGTTTCATTTTGTTGACAGCGTGTTGCATAAAAGCAACAGCTCTTCAGTCGACCACCCGACGGCCCGGCGAGTAAACGCCAGGCGGCCGACTGAAAGCAGAGCTACCCAATCGAACCCATGCACCTTAAGTCACATGGCGAGGCACTGGCTCAAACCAATACTCAGTCGGCCTGATTTCGCAAAAAAGCCGGAATATCCAGATACTGGAATTCGGTCTGCTCGACATCAGCCTTACGGGATTCGGACCGCGATGATGCGCGTGAGTTCTGCTGCGCTGGCGCCGGATCGTCGTCTTCGGCAAAAATTGGCCGGTCATCGGTACCGGTGCGTACAATCTGCATCGGCTTGTCTTTTTCAACCTTTTTTTGCTGACCGAGCCCGGTCGCAACTACGGTCACGCGGATTTCATCGTTCATATCCGGTTCGATCACCGTACCCATGACGACAGTCGCATCTTCGCTGGCCAGATCTGCAATCGTTGTGCCGACTTCTTCAAATTCACGCATCGACAGGTTCATACCCGCCGTAACATTGACCAGAATGCCGCAGGCACCGGCCAGGTTGACGTCTTCGAGCAGCGGTGAGCCGATCGCCGACTGCGCCGCCATCAGCGCGCGATCCTGACCCGTTGCACTGCCCGAACCCATCATCGCCATACCCATTTCCGACATTACGGTACGCACGTCGGCGAAATCGACGTTGATCAGGCCCGGTCGGGTAATCAACTCGGCAATGCCCTGCACGGCACCCGACAGCACCTGATTGGCCGCCTTAAATGCGTTCAACAAGGTGATATCGGGGCCGAGCACACTCAACAGCTTGGAGTTTGGAATGGTAATCAGCGAATCGACGTGATGGCCGAGTTCGTCAATGCCGTGCTGCGCGACCGACAAACGACGCTGACCTTCAAACGGGAATGGGCGCGTAACGACTGCAACGGTCAAAATACCCAATTCCTTGGCCGTTTGCGCAACAACCGGCGCCGCACCCGTACCCGTTCCGCCACCCATGCCGGCGGTGACGAAGACCATGTCGCAACCTTCGAGAATTTCGCACAAACGATCGCGATCCTCGAGCGCGGCCTGACGCCCGACTTCGGGGTTGGCACCCGCGCCGAGGCCCTTGGTTACGCTCGAGCCGATCTGCAGCGTGGTCTTGCCCTTGAAGCTTTTCAGCGCCTGGGCGTCGGTATTGATCGAGATAAATTCTACGCCGTCGATATTGGCCTCAACCATCTGGTTGACGGCGTTACCGCCGCCACCGCCGATGCCAAGCACCTTGATCGTCGCGCTGGGTGTGTAATTTTCTATAAGCTCAAATGCCATGATGTGTTCTCCTTAAAATACTCGCCGTTAGAGAAAGTGAAATGTCAGAGCAAATGGAACGCGACGCGCATCTTCTTGATGGATGCTTTGCGTCGCTTCCAAACCTGTCTGAAAACGAAAAAATGGAGTGCCTAAATCAATGGAAGGCGACGCACATCTTCTTGACGGATGCTTTGCGCCGCTTCCGGGCTTACCCAAACCGAGTGCTTTGGCATGCCGACAAGGTGCGGCAGGCTCATGTTCGGAGTGTAATAGTCAAAGGGATGTGACTTTGACGCCCCGGCC
>JBCCHH010000334.1:0-2997 GCA_039028855.1 Pseudomonadota bacterium
GGCTTCGATGCCGAGCTGTTCAGGCGCCATTTCGCCAGCCAGAATCGCCTGAGCATTCAGGATTGGAATCAGCATGCGACCATACGACGCAGCCGTGTTCGGATCGACCGCGCGGCGGAAGCTGAACACGAAATCCTCAGCCGTCAGCGGATCGCCGTTCGACCATCGGCCCTCAGGGCGCAGATAAAACGTGTAGCTGATACCGTCGCGGCTGACATTCCAGCGTGAAGCCGCGCCGGGCATGATCTCGCCATCGGGTGCAGTGGTGGTCAGGCCTTCAAACAAATCGCGCAGAATATTCGCCGTCGGCACGCCCGTGGCCAGATGTGGGTCGAGCGTCTCCGGCTCCTCGCTGTTGCCACGATGCAGAATCTGTTGCTCGGCCAGGATCGAAGGATCAGGCCGGCCGTCAACGGTCCAGATCAGTTCAACCGCTTCGGCCAGATTGACTGGCGCGGGTTCGTCGCCGCTGTCGTTACTGCAGCCAATCAGCAGCGCGACCAGGCTGAGCAGCCCGAATCGGGCGACGTTGATCATCGTGTTGCGCCTGTTTCAGGCGACGCCAGACTGAGCCAGCGCGAAAGATGAATATCCATCGGGTTATCCTCGTAACCGCGCACATCCGGATGCACGAGATGCCTGGAAACATAGTAATACAGCGGGATGATTGCCTGCCCGTCGAGTACACGCTGCTCGGCCTCGAACAACAGTTGTTGGCGCTCACGACCGAATCTTCCCGTGGCCTGCTGAATCAGCGCATCAAATTCGGGATCGGCGAAAAAGCTGTAGTTGAGCGGGCTGTCAGAATCAAATAACTGCAGAAAATTGCCCGCATCGGACCAGTCGGCAATCCAGCCGCCACGTACAATTTCGGTAATACGGCCGTGGCGTCGGTTGGTGACAAACACCTTCCATTCCTCATTGACCAGCCGGGAACGCACGCCCAGATGCTGCTTCCACATCGCCGCAACGGCTGCGGCCATGCGGCGATGAGACAGCGAGCTATTAAAGCGCAGCTCGACTTCAAGCGGATTGTCTTGACTGTAGCCAGCCTGTTGGTACAGCGCTTGCGCACGTTCAATTCGCGCCTCGGCATTGCTTGCCCATTCGGGCGGCCCGACTTCGGGCCAGTCGGCCAACCCCGGCGGTACCAAGCGCCAGGCCGGTAACTCGCCGCTACCCAGTACGCGCTCGACGATGAGCTCGCGATCAATCGCCAGCGACAGCGCCTGTCGCAGCTTTAAATTGTCAACAAACGGTTCGCGCGAAAGGTTGAAGGCGAGAAAGAAGCTGCCCAAATACGGCGCTACGCGCAACTGGTCGCCAAGCTGCTCACGCAGCCAGCGATAGCGGCCGGGAGGCACCGTTTCAGTGATATGCAGCTCGCCAGCGCGAAAACGCGCCAGTTCAGAACCCGGATCTTCGGTCACATGCCAGACCAGTTGCTCGGCCCAGACCCGATTACCTTCACGGTAGTATGGGTTGGCCGCCAAACGAATCTCCGAACCCGGCACACGCCGATCAAGCATAAACGCGCCGCTGTAGCGGCGTTTTCCGGCTGGATTAGGGAAGCTAACCGGAAGCGTTAGCAACTCCTCAAACCACGGTGTGGGTTTTTTCAGGCGAACCTCAAACGTCTGCGCATTGAGCGCCTGAAACGACTCGACCGGATCGAGCCAGTGCGCGGTTGGTGAAGCATGGGCTGGCTCGAGTGCATATCGCCAGCCAGAGACGAAGTCAGTCGCCGTGATGGGTTCGCCATCTGACCAGCGTGCGGCCGAATCGAGCGTGAACGTCCACAGCAAACCGTCGTCACTGGTCTGCCAGCGCTCGGCAATAGCTGCAACTGGCTGCCCATAGACATCGCGCGTCAGCAAACCTTCATGCAGATCGCGCAGCACGTTGAACGCCGACAACCCCTGTGCCTGATGAATTTCGAGCGCATCGGGCTCAGGCCCAAGGCCACGGTGAATCACGCGCTGCTCGGCGAAACCGATGGAAGACAACGCGATCAAGCTGGCCAGGACCAGCACCCATCGCTGTACAAAAACTGCTTTCATGGCTCTAGTCTACGCTGCCAGACTCTCAATGAATATGCACGCAGTTTCATTTGCATCACAAAGATCGACGATACTTGCATGATTACGGCTTTTCAGCCGATCTACTGTTAACCGATCGACGTTTTCGCTATGCCTGATGCTACCAACAATGCTGGTTCGACCAGCCCGGACTCACCCCCGATCCACGATATTCGTCAACTGGTCGAACACCTGGCCGCCGGCTGCCGACCGCCTTCGCAGTGGAAAATGGGCACCGAACATGAAAAGTTCGGATTTCGACTCGATGATTTGCAGCCGCTGACTTATGACGGCCAGCAGGGTATCGCGCGTTTGCTCGAACAGTTGGTTGAGCGCTATCAGTGGCAGCCGGAATATGAGAACGACAACATCATCGCACTCAAGCGTAACGGCTGCTCGATTACGCTTGAACCTGGCGGTCAGTTCGAGCTATCCGGCGCTCTGCTCGACGATCTGCATCAGACTTGTAGCGAAGTCAACCAGCATCTGGCCGAAGTGCGCTCGATTGCCGAGGGTATGGGCATTGGCTTTATCGGCCTTGGTTTTCATCCGACGGCGAGCCGCGAAGATATTTCCTGGATGCCGAAAGCACGCTATGAAATCATGCGTAACTGGATGCCGCAGGTCGGCAGTCTCGGCCTGGACATGATGAAACGCACCTGTACGGTGCAGGTCAATCTGGATTTTTCCGATGAAGCTGATATGGTCGCCAAGTTTCGTGCTTCACTCGCACTGCAGCCGATCGCGACCGCGCTGTTTGCCAACTCGCCCTTTGTACAGGGTGGTCCATCCGGATACCTGAGCACGCGCAGTCATATCTGGACCGACACTGACCCATATCGCACCGGTCAGCTGCCGTTTGTATTTGAGCAAGGCTTCGGCTTTGAACGATACGTCGACTGGATGCTGGATGTGCCGA
>JBCCHH010000335.1:0-2948 GCA_039028855.1 Pseudomonadota bacterium
TATCGACGAAATCAACACTTGCGCCACAATACAAGGCGGCATTAGCACTGGCTACAAAGGTGATAGCACTGGTCCAGACCTGGTCGAATGCGATTGTTCCATGGTATTTCGTAGCTTTTCGAGCGTGCGTTGCAAGCACAACAGTGTAGCGGCAATTGACCTTTCACGCCGAGACCAGTACTGTAGTGAAGTTTTTTGTCAAAGTCGCAAGCTAACGCGCTGAATACGATGCCGAAATCCAGTCATATGGCCACACCGAGATCCAGCCGAACGCCGCTGCTGCAGCGCGTTCAGAATCGCATCACTGCAATTCGAGACGGCATGGCCGGTCGCAGCCTCCCACCGCTGGCGATTGCTATGTTCTCAATCGTATTGCTGATTGTGCTTGGCCTTCAGCTAACCCTGGACGATGACACACTGCACGCACCGGAACATCGCGAGCTGGCGACTGCTTCAGAATGGACCACCGCCGCAGAGTCATCAGGCGTTGACGATAGACAGGAATCGTCCGCTGAACTGATCGAACCACTGGATATTGAAACCACTCAACAACCGAGCTGGAGCTATGTTCAGATTGCCTCCGGCGACACGCTCGAAGTCATATTTCGCCGTCTCGGCTTAAGTCCTGCACTGCTGCATGAAATTGCCAACATTGAAGAGTACGGACGCGAATTGACCCGCATTCGCCCCGGTGATGAATTTGCCTTCGATATCAGCCCCGAAGGCCAATTCCATGCGCTGCGCACCGAATACGGTGACGATCAGTGGTTGTTCGTCGAGCAAAGTCACGACGGCCTGATTGCGCGCACCGAGCCACGGCTGCTTGAAGTGCGCACGGTGGAGATCGAAGCTGAAATTACTTCATCCTTATTCAATGCTGCCAAGAATGCCGGACTGTCTGACAACATGACATTGCGTCTGGCCTCAATTTTCGCCTGGGATATTGACTTTGCGCTCGACATCCGTCGCGGCGACCGCTTTGCCCTGGTGTATGAGGAAATCTATCGCGAAGGCCAGTTTCTGCGCCAGGGTTCCATTCTGGCCGCACGCTTTATCAATCAAGGCGATTCATTTGAGGCGATTCGCTTTGACGCGGGAGACGGACCGGACTTTTATGACCCCGAAGGCCGACCCATGCGCAAAGCGTTTTTGCGTGCGCCGCTGAACTTCACCCGAGTCACGTCCAACTTCAACCCGCGTCGCTTTCACCCCGTGACCCGCCGCGTACGTCCGCACAACGGCACCGATTACGGCGGTCCGGTCGGCACGCCGATCTGGGCCGCTGGCGACGGTCGCGTGACTGAATCCGCCTACAACAATATTAATGGTCATTACGTTTTCATCCAGCACGGCAACCATATCGTGACCAAATATCTGCACCTGTCCAAGCGTCATGTCAATATAGGCGACCGTGTACGTCAAGGCCAGACGATTGGCCTGCTCGGTGCAACCGGTCGTGTGACCGGACCCCATTTACACTATGAGTTCCTTGTCAACGGCCGCCACCGCAATCCGCGCACGGTCGATCTGCCGGTTGCCCAGCCGCTCGGCCCGGAGATCCTGCCCGACTATCGACGGGCCGCCGGACCGTTACTTATCCGGCTTGAAGAACTGCTACCGCCAAAAGTGCTGCTGGCCAGTTCGACCAGCGCAGGGTAAAGGCTCAATGCCGACCAGGGTGTAACTGGCGCCAACTGCCAAAATTCGCTAGGCTGATCATCCGCTCTTGAATCAAAGCCAGCCCATGAGCAGCGAAAACGAAACCTATCAGCCACCCCAGCGCGGTGCCGCGATGACGCGGCTCGAAACCTTTACCGACGCCGCCTTTGCGTTTGCCGTCACCCTCTTGGCAATTTCCATCGACCAGATCCCGAGCAACTATACCGAACTGTTTGAAACCATCAAAGGCGCACCCGCATTCGCAGCCAGCTTTGCGCTACTGCTGGTATTCTGGCGCGGTCACCAGGTCTGGTCGCATCAATACGGCCTGGAGGACTTCCCCGCGGTTTTGCTGACGGCCTTGCTGGTTTGCCTGGTGCTGATTTATGTCTATCCGCTGAAAATTCTGTTCAGCGCCGCGTTCAACTCGATCAGCAATGGCTGGCTGCCCGCGAATTTTGACCTGGATAGCTTTGCCAGTTTCCGTGAATTTTTAACGATTTACGGTATCGGCTTTTTGCTTATGAACCTCTCGATCAGCGCGCTGTATTTTTACGCCTGGACCCAGCGCGTGCGGTTGAATATGTGTGCTCAAGAACGCTTCGACACCCTGGCCGAGGTGTTTTCTTGGATGAACGTAGCGCTGTTTGCCGTACTGTCGGTTATTTTGGCCTGGACACTCAGTGATCAACGCGTTGCGCTGGCCGCCTGGATGTATTTGCTGTTAATCGTCTATAGTCCGATCTATAACGCCGTTGTACGCGGGATTCGCAGACGCAAGCTCGGCGCGGCTCCAGCATGAACGGCCGGCATCTATATGTCGGCCTGATCTCCGGCACCAGCATGGATGGCATTGATGCGGTGATGGCCGATTTTTCCTCAGATCAACCACGCGTTCTGGCCGCCGACACCTTTGCATTCGCACCCGGCCTGCGCCGACAGCTCGATGAAGTGCGCGCCGATCCAGATCATTTTCCAGCCGCCCGACTGGCGCGGCTCGATGCACAGTTTGGCGAGCAACTGGCCCAAGCCGCAGCAAGCATCATTGAACAAAGCAGTTTGCAGCTCAATCAAGTTGCTGCCATCGGCAGTCATGGCCAGACCGTGCTGCACCGACCCGATGCCGATCCACCGCACACGCTGCAGATCGGCGACCCTACCCGCATTGTCGAGCGCACCGGCTGCACAGTAGTCGCCGACTTCCGCCGCGCCGACCTGGCCGCAGGTGGGGAGGGCGCACCGCTGGCACCGCTGCTGCATCAGGCATTGCTGACCAGCGACCAGGAAAA
>JBCCHH010000336.1:0-2945 GCA_039028855.1 Pseudomonadota bacterium
CGGCCAGCGGCGCAGGGTCGCCGACACCGGCCTGCACGATCGCACTAAACACTTTGATCATACCGATCACCGTACCCAGCAGGCCCAGCAACGGTGAAATGCCGGCAATTGTGCCCAGCGTGTTCAAAAAGCGTTCGAGCTCATGCACGACATGCCGGCCGGTATCTTCAACTGCTTCCTTGACCACCTCACGCGCCCGATCGCGATTGACCAGCGCCGCGGCCAGTACCTGACCGAGCGGTGAGTTCTGACGCAGCGACTGAATGTGCTTGTTATCAAGTTCGCGCTGCTGTGCCCAGCCCGAAACCTGCTCAACCAGACCACTCGGCAATACCTGAGACCGACGCAAGCGCCAGGCTCGCTCCATAACGATCACCATCGCCAGCACTGAGCAAATAATCAGCGGCACCATTAACCAGCCGCCGGCTAAAACATATTCCTGCATGAATTGAGTTCCAATTTTTTTACTCGTTATGTCGAATGATAGCGGAGGTAGTGGTTTCGAATTGGTTAATGACAAGAATCTGTCGCACGCCAGAACCTTCGCCGCTCCGATATCCAAGCCACTACCTCAAGTTCAGAACCCTCTCGAAACTGCAACCCAATCGCGCCACAATTCGCCGTGGTCAATGCCCGCTGGCCGGTCTGCTCAATGACCAGATCAAGCACGTCCTGATGCGGCAATCCGCGACGATTCTGAGCTGAAACCGAGATCAGGGTCCATTCAGGATCGAGCGCTTCGAGCCAGGGCCGATATAAGGCATCCCGATGCCCAGATCGTGACAGCACCACCACATCGACCGGCTCTGCCTGACCAGTCTCAAGCAGGCGTCGGCCGATCACATCACCGATACGCCCGGTCAACAATACGCTGCCAGATTCGGAACGAACCTCAAGCACGCAACTCGAATCCGGGCCGAGATACGGCAACCCCTGCGACGGATGCAGAAACTCAAACTGGACGCCGTCGATCTGCCAGGAATGTCCTGCGGCGCAACGCTGCCCCGACCCTGGATCGGCTCGATAGACGAGCACATCGGGGTAGGCTTCGAGTACGGCAAACAGCCCGCCAGCATGGGCACGTTGATGATTGGAAATGACTACCGTATCGACCTCAGCACTGCCGATCACACGCAGCATGGGCGCGATGGTGTTCGGAAACAGACTCGACGTTTCACCATCGCCACCGCCGGTGTCGTACAGCAGCGTACTCGACTCCGTCTGCACGATGACGGCCAGCCCGTCGCCGACGTCGGCCAGCCACAGATCGAACTCGCCTTCGCCACGGTGATCGATCCGCGGGAACAACAAGGGCAACAGCAGAAATGCGCCCAGGCCGCGCGCGGGCCAGCCGCGAGGTGCGATCAACCACAACGCTCCGATAAAGGCCAGCACCATTGCCCAAAGTTCAGGCGCGGGTCTGGCTAGATGCGCCATTTCCCAGGCAGCCAGATGATCCAGCAAAGCCACAAGCCAAACCAGGCCCAACTCGGCTGTCTGCAACGCCCAATCGGCCGGCAGGCCGAGTGCGAACAAGCCCAGCACAGCCAGCATGCATGGCAGTATCCATAGACTGACCATCGGAATGGCCAGCAGATTGGCGATTAGGGCCACCGGAATGAGCTGCTGAAACACGCCGACATTGAGCGGCAGCAGACCGATCATAATCACGATCTGCGCGCGAACCAGCCCGCTGAACCAGCCGCTGCTAAATCTTCGCCAGGCAAAGGCCCAGATCAACACTGCAACGGCAGCGAACGACAGCCAGAAGCCGGTTGCTAATGGCGAGAGCGGGTCGAACAACAGTACGGCCAGTAATGCTGCGATCAAGGCATGACCGGGTTGAATGCTGCGTCGCCAGAGCAAAGCACCAAAGCCGACCGTCAGCATGATCAGTGCGCGCTGGGTCGGCAGGCTGAAACCGGCCAGCATGGCATACAGCAAGGCCGCGAACAGTCCTGCAATCAAGGCAACGCGACGACGATCGGGCAGATGCAGAAACGACAACAGCGGCGTCAACAGCCAGCCGACGACAAAACCGACCAGCGTCGCCACCATACCGACGTGCAGGCCGGAGATGGCCAGCAGATGGGCGGTGCCGGTGCGGCGCAGGTCGTCAGACAATTCGCGATCCATCGCCGAACGATCGCCTACGGTCAGCGCGCGCATGAGTGCAGCAGCATCTAAATCATCGGTATTGGCCTGCAGCCAGTCGGCGAAGCGTTGACGAAACTGATTGGGCCTGGCCCGCCAGTCGGCGGCCTGAATCCGTTCAGCAGAATCGATACTTCCGGTCGCGCCGACGCCGCGCGACAACAGATAACGATGATAATCGAAGCCACCGGGATTGACGCGCCCGCGTGGAGCATCCAGCCGTACTTGCAGGCGCCAGTGCTCGCCGGGCTGGAACCATTGTTTTGGGCGATACCAGCTCAGCAATATCCGTTCAGGTACGTCAAGCGCTTGGGTTTTCGCATCGGTTTTGAGTTCAAAACGTAATCGCTGACCGCTGGATTCGGGCAGGCTGTCGACCTGACCGCTGATTTCGAGGCGTTCGCCTGCGCGTTCATCCGGCCAGGATTGATCGATCAGAACAGTCGCGTGAAGCAGAAACCACAGCGCGCCGATCAACAGAAAACCGAACGGCCGCATCAGCCGGAAGCAAACCATGGCGGTGGCGAGCATCGCAAACACGCCGATCAACCACCACGGTGGTAGAAGCGGCATTGCGGCGGCCAGCAAAGCACCCAGGCACCAGGCCAGGATGTTCAGCATTGCTTGAACGTTTTCAGCTTATTCCAATGGCTTCGCCCTTGCCTCGAACCTGCAAACACTATTGCCCCTCCAGCCAAATCAACTCACATCATGCAGGACACCAGCAGTCATTTCCAGTCGTCGATCCATGCGCGCGGCCATGCCGGGGTCATGCGTGACCACAATAAAGC
>JBCCHH010000337.1:0-2942 GCA_039028855.1 Pseudomonadota bacterium
ACGCTTCTGTATGTGTCAGACGCACGTCGAGGTAATCGTTTTCTGCTTCGAGCCAGCTAATCACATCCGGATCTTCACGCTCATCGTCGCGCATCCAGTAATACGGATCCTCGCGATCGCCGGCCGGCGCCGTAACGGTATGCGGACGCTTTTCGGCAACCGGGGGTATTGGCATTTCCTGTGCGGTTTCAAGCGCTGCTTCGACTTCAGCAGACTCCGCTTCGACCGGCGCCTCGACTTCGGTCTCTGTATCGTTACTGCAGGCACTAATAGTAATTGCGATCATGAGTACCATCATGATGATGAAATTCTTCTTCATTGGTTTTACTCCCGTGTGTACGCTGGCAATCTGAATCTGACCAGCAAATAAATTTAGTCATTAGAATGAGTGATCAAATAAATCCTGTAAACACTGTTCGTGAAATTGATCAGGCTGAGTACCGTCGAATACGGCAACGGTTTTCGCCTTCAGATAAAACCCTTCGGCCGGTCGCCCCGCTCTTGCGCGACTGACCACCAGTGCGGCCCGAATCGGGCGACCCTGCCTGACATCCCGCTCAATCAGGCTCTCCAATAGCTCAGCCACCTGATGAATGCGGTACGGCGGTTGCACATCAATCGCATCTGCGCACTGTAAATAGGTCATGGTTTTACGCTGCCGTTGTAGCCGATCAAGCGTGCATTCGAGGCGCTGCAACAACAGCGTCATCGTTGGCCTGTCTGTCGCTTGACGCGATGATTCGGCCTTCGATTGCGGATGCTGTGGCAACTTAACCCAGCCCGACGTTGTTCTTTTCCAGCACGCGTTCGGCACGGTAGCTGGAGCGCACCAAAGCGCCCGACACTACTTCAAGAAAGCCTTTTTGCAGGCCCTGTTCGCGAAAATACTGGAATTGATCCGGCGTGACATAACGCTCGACCGGCAAATGATTGACGGTCGGCCGGAGATATTGACCAAAGGTGACGATATCGACGTTAATGCGGCGCAGGTCGTCCATGCATTCAAGCACTTCCTTATCGGTCTCGCCCAAACCCAGCATGAGGCTCGTCTTAGTTAGCACGTCCGGCCGATACTTTTTAGCGTGTTCGAGCACGCTCAAGGTCTGTTCATAGCCGGCACGCGGATCACGCACAGGGTGGGTAAGCCGGCGCACCGTTTCGACATTCTGGGCAAATACTTCCAGACCGGAATCGACCACGGTTTCAACGCAATCGAAGCGACCCTGGAAATCGGGTGTCAGCGCTTCCACTGCCGTTTGCGGATTGACGCGCTTGATCTCGCGCACGCAGTCGGCATAGTGCCCAGCACCACCATCGGCCAAGTCGTCGCGATCGACTGAAGTCAGCACGATATATTTCAAATCCATAATCCGCACAGATTCAGCCGCATTGGCCGGTTCCTCGACATCCAGCCAACCGCGCGGATTGCCGGTATCGACCGAGCAGAACCGACAGGCCCGTGTACAGACATCGCCCATCAGCATGATTGTGGCGGTCCCTGCGTTCCAGCATTCGCCGATATTGGGACACTTCGACTCCTCGCACACGGTTGCCAGTCGATGCTTCTTGACATTCGCCCGCACCTGCTCGTATTTGCCGCCCGAAGGCAGACGCACGCGCAGCCACTCGGGCTTGCGGCCGAGCGCGTCAGATGTAGCATTGGCGTTGCTCTTGATACCATCACGAATGGCGGTAAAACCCTGGGGTTTGAGGACTTTTTCGCCACTTTTTACGGTGATGGGAATCGGCTGAGCCGGAGCGGATTGACTCATTGGCGTAATGCAGATGCTTCAAAATACAGGAAACATAGTGTACTCCATGTAGCTCAATGGCTTATCGCATTCGCCAGTGGACATGAGCGGGTTTTGTACTGCCGAGCCAGCGTCAAGCTCGATCAGGCCGCTTGACCGAGATAGGCCATGTGGTTCCAGGTAACGGAATGCTGAAGCGTTTGAGCGTATCCGGCGATGAAATCGAAAGCTTCTCCAGAATAGTATGCAGCGGCAATCAGTAGACAACAGTAATTCGCCGCAACTCCTTGAAGCCAGCTACACGCATCAAATCCGGCCATGTGTTGCGGTCATAAAACACAACGTGTTCGGGAAACTTCCAACTCGGCCAGCGGCTACCGAGCACTTTTCGCCAGCTCGAATCAAATGGCGGAACTGCAAGCAGCACATGCCCTCCTGGTTTGAGCAACTCGGCAATTCTGGTCAGAAACGGCCTGGGCTCGTAGACATGTTCGAACACATGAAACGCGACAACCCGGTCAAACTGATGATCCCGTTCAATAGATTCAATACCGCCGGTATGGATCACAGTGCCGGTTTGGGCTGCGATCTCTGCGGCCGCCTGCGAGTACTCAGTGCCCACTGTGCGATCGAAATACGCACCGGCCTCATGCAGAAAATGCCCTTTGGCACAGCCAATTTCGAGCAAACTGCCGCCGCTAAGATTTTTGCGCTGCAATCGCTTGATAAGATTGCGAAAGGTCTTGCGCAGCGCCTGCGACTGTGCATCATAGTCCGAATAACCAGCGCCATCAAAATACTCGGTGCTGTGATAGATTTCGGTCATGGCATCAAGCCGCAATCTTGGCTATTGATAGACCAGACTGCACTTCTGGCAGCTAACTGCAGCGAAGGGCTGTTGGCCATAGCCGGTCGCCGCAGACTCGTCTGAGCCACACGACGGGCAGCGCGATTGCTCAATATCGTTCTAACGGATTTCGGCAGTGGATACCGGCACAGTTATCAGACCCACGCGCTTGCTCTACTCGGCTAATCATCCGACCTTGTGATCCGCATTGATCAATTCGACGACCCGCCGCCGGCTGCACATCAATTCGGCTGAAATTCTGGCTGAATCCAGTTTCGGCAAAACGCACATACGACTGCGAACCAGCTCGGTTAGCGCTGCAGTGAAATCCTGTGCATGCTGAG
>JBCCHH010000338.1:0-2941 GCA_039028855.1 Pseudomonadota bacterium
TGAACAAGCACGTGTGAGCTTTAATGATCGTGTAAATCAAGCGGCCGAACTTGAGCGACGCGGCGAGCCGGTTAGCGAGTATTTGCGCGAAAATATTAATAATGCGCGCGGCCAACTAACCGATCTGCATGAACGTCAATCTTCGCTCGACAGTCGGCTACAGGAGCTCGAAGATCAGCTAACTCTTGATCTCGAACGCCACCGTGCGCTCACTGCTGCAGCTGTCGCCGAGGCTGGTTAACGTTCCTTACTCGTGTACACTCGCTGTTCGAATTGCTTTGCGGTGTTGCCGCTGGCACCAGCCGATCTGGCCCAGGCCGGCGGTATTGTGCGTTGTGGTGGCTGCGGTCGTACGCTGAATGCATTAAGCGAACTCTATGCCTACCCGCCTGGAAACGACATGCGGCCGATTTCATCCGACGGCATGCCGCCGTTGCTGAAACCGAGAGTCGAGCAGGGCTCTGTGCTTGAAACGGATCAAGGAGAACGACGAATCTCAGCTAAGAATACAGCAGAGACATCGGATCACTCGTCGTTAGAGGACCGTCAAGCCGGCCCGATTCTCGACTTTTCCGTGCCCCAGCAGGCTCCACCAAAATGGTTGCTCTGGTTCTGGCCGGTATTCTCGCTGCTGATGCTCGGCGTACTGTTGCTGCAACTATTCGGGCCCGAAAGCTGGCGCGTTCATTGGTCCGGTTTAAGCACGGTACCGGTCGAGCAGATTGCGCTCAGTGATGTAGTACATGTCATCTCACGTGACCTGCACGCGCACCCAAGCCTGAACGATGCCGTCATTGTCAGTGCGGTGCTGATTAATCGCTCTGAACAAACCGTGCGCTGGCCACAGATTGAAGTTCGCTTGTTCGATGCCAGCCAACAGGTCATTGGCGAGCGCCGACTGCTGCCGCAGGAGTACCTGGATGCGCAAATCGACCAGCCGCCTGATTTTGCGCCGGAAACGCGCTTGCCGATTGTGTTGGAAATGGTGACTGAAGGCACGAATGCGACGGGCTTCAGCCTGGCGTTTTATTAACCGTATTTTAATGCACAGCTACAGGCACCGATGCGCCGCTGAAAAGCTGAAAAAACTGATCGTGCGCCGGAAACGAAAACTCAGGCAGATGCGAAGCTAGTCGTGCTTCCGATCCACGACTCGATATTCAACCTCCAACACATCATCCGACTTATGGGTCGATGCGCGACCGCCTGTTAACCAGTTCCGAATGGTTAAGCCAATAGCACCCAGAATTGCCAAACCGGCAGCAACGGCGATAAATGCCAGGCCGACCACGAAACTTAGTGCGAGCAGCGCCAGGCCGACCAGCATTAAACCAAACCGTGCCAACGGCGATTGTGGTACGCGATACGATGTAAACCTTGAATAATCCATGACTGATAAGACCACAAAATTGACGATGAGTTGTGAAAACCAATTTTTACTGGATTCAGTGGATCTAGCCGAAGGCCAGTTTCGTGAAGCTCAGATGCAGCATAACAATCGGGCCGTATGGCTGATTGTAACGCGCCAATCGGGAAACATTCGTGCCTGGTTCAATGTTTGTCCGCATCAGGGCCGCAGCCTGAACTACGCGCCAGACAAATTTCTGATCGATCCGAACGGTCAGCTAATCTGCGCTGCACACGGCGCGGTTTTTGAGCCAGAAAATGGTCTGTGTATTAACGGCCCATGTCTGGGTGCATCGCTCAAAGCCATTGAAACAACGGAACAAAACGGCAAAATCTTCGGCAACGTGTCGGCGTAATTCGCAATACGCACTGTGACCTATGGCATTTGATTCGGTTTGCCGAGAAGCGTAGGGTAAGACTGGCGAAACACGGTAATGGAGGCAAGAGATGCATGCTCGAATTCTGTTCGTCGTCGTAGCGGTGCTGGTATCGCTACTGCTTTCCGCTTGTCAGTCTGAGTCGACTGAACCTGAAACACCGTCGACCGAAATAGCACAGACGCTTGCTGAGCCCACTGATCCCGATCCGGCGGATGTTACTCAAATGGCAGCGGCCGAAGCCGTACCGGAACCTGAACCCTGCACATTGACGGCCGGATGGGATCCGTGGGAACCGTACCACTACATTGCTGCTGGCAGTGAGGTCAGAGGGCTGGATATTGAGATGATCGAAGCCATCGCCAATCTGGCCAATTGTGAAGTCAGCTTTGAGCAAGGCAATTGGTCGGGCCTGCTGAATCAGCTACGCAACGGTAATGTTGACGTCATGATGGGTGCTACGCAAATTCCTGAGCGGGAAAACTTTGCCCATTTCTCCGAACCGTATCGCGAAGACAGCTTCATGCTGTACATCCTGCAGGGCGAGGAAGAGCGGGTCGGAAATCATTCGCTCGAAGAGTTGATGCAGGATGGTTTTCGTATCGGTATCACGCAAGGCTATTACTATGGTGCGGAATTCGACGAGCTGCAAATGCGGCCCGAATTGGCCGACCAGATTGTTGATGTCTCGGTCGGTGAGATGAATTTCACGCATCTGCTCGATGGTCGCATCGACGGCTTTCTCGAACATTCGCCGGTGGCTACTGCGATCAAACGCCGCCGTGGCGATACCGACCCGATCGTTGCAACCGAACTGTCGATTGGCGGGGGACCGGTGACGTTCATGTTCAGCCGCGAAAGCGTCGATCAGGAAATTGTCCAGCGTTTCAATGATGCCTTGCAGGAGCTCAAAGACAGCGGCGAACATGAGCGTATGCTCAGCCGTTATATGGAATAGTTTTGCGCCCGAATTTTCGTAAAGCAAGGAGCATACATGGAACCCGGTATCCTCGGCCTCATCTGGCTGGTCGTCATTGTCTGGGCCATTGTCAAAACCATCCAGGCCAAAGTTGGACCCGTAGTCAAAGTCTGTTGGGTTCTGATTCTGATCGTGTTCCCCATCATCGGCTTTCTGCTTTGGCTGTTTTTGGGGACCA
>JBCCHH010000339.1:0-2939 GCA_039028855.1 Pseudomonadota bacterium
AGCATTCCGCAAGCCAGGCCAAACGTTGAGCGATGTCTTAATACACATCGCGGTTTACAACACGCGGAAGCTCCAAGATCACTATGAAAACAAAAATATCCTTGCTGCTCGTGCTATTGCTTTTTAGTTTGCTCGTGAGCAATACCCCAGTTTGGGCTCAAACCGCCAGCGCGGCTGATGACCAGAATAATGGCACCTCGAATATGGCCGAAGACGAAGATGCGGCCGAGCTGGAGCGGGTCGTTATTGTCGCCACCCGTACCGAGCGCCCGCAGTTCAGTACGCCGGCGGCCACGTCCGTGATCTCGCGCGAGCAGATCGAAAACGATCAACCCTATGCGTTTCAGGATTTGCTTGAAACCGAAACCTCGGTCACCGTTCAGGGTGGCCCGCGGCGTATTGCCGAAGAGCCGGCCATTCGCGGTTTTGCCGATGAGCAGGTTGTGATTCGCTTGGACGGTACCCGGCAGAATTTCAATCGCGCGCATGGCGGTCGCTTTCTGACCGACCCGGATTTGATTCGCACTGTTGAAATCGTGCGCGGCGCCAGTTCGGCCATTTATGGCAGCGGCGCGCTGGGCGGCGTGATTGCACTCGAAAGCCTGAACGGTCGTGATTTGACCGGCGGTCAGGATGGTATCGGTGGTCGTTTGCGCGCTGCGTATATGGACAACGGCGACGAATTCTCCTACTTTGGCACGGTCTACGGCCAAAGCGGTATGTTCGACGGCATCGTCAGCGGCGTGTATCGTGATTTCGGGGAAGACCTGCAGGACGGTGACGGCACCGATATCCTGGCAACGCAAGATGAAATCCGCACCGGCCAGATCAAGCTGGGTTTTGAGCCCGATGCCTTTCAGCGCATTGAGCTGGCGGTGGATGTTTTCGAAAATGAAGGCATCAATCCAACCAATGCCAATGTGGTGGCTACGCCATCCAATATCGTCGATCGCACCACCGACCGTACTAACTACCGGCTGCGCTATCAGTACGACAACCCGGCTAACCGACTGCTCAACCTGAGTGCCGTGGTGTATCGCAACGATGTCGAAACCGACGAATTCCGCTTTGACGATGACCGGATTGATCTGACCGAGTTCGAAACCACGGGCCTGGAGTTGTACAACACCTCGAAATTCGATATCGGGCAAAGCGAAGACTTGAGGCTGACCTACGGCATCGAAACCTATAACGACGAACAAAGCGGCGAGCGCAGTGAGCTGGACCGAATGGGCATGCGCGTCAACGGCCCGCGCCCGCAGTTCCCGGATGCCGAAGTCACCTATCAGGCTGCGTTTGTACAAGCGGAAATTCCGCTGGGTTCGATGTTTAGCGTGATTCCCGGCCTGCGCTATGACGAATTTGAATACGAAGCAGGCGGCTTCGACGATCGCAACGACAGCGAAGTTTCGCCGAAAATCGCAATCGGTTTTCAGCCAATCGATTCGATCTACTTATGGGCCGATTATTCCGAAGCCTTCCGCGCGCCGAGCCTGACCGAGCTGTTTGTTGATGGCGTGCACTTCACGGCTGAACTGGCTCCGGGCCAGATCGTGATCAACGAATTCGTGCCGACACCGGATCTGCAAGCCGAGCAGGTCGAGCAGGTGCAGTTAGGTGCGCGCCTGCGTCATGACAACCTGCTCGGTGACGGCATCGATTTCTCACTCGACGTTGTCTATTTCGACAGCCAGATCGACAACTTCGTCGATCAGCGAGTGATTTTCATCTCCGGTCCGCCGACCTTCGACCCGATCACACAGACGCTGATCTTCCCGGGCCAGACCACCAATACGAATGCCGATGCCGACATCAGTGGTTTCGAAGTGGATGCGATGCTGCAAGGCCGGCATGGCTATCTGCGCGCCAGCTATACCGAAGTGCTGGAAGCCGAGCGGCGCGATTCGGATGAAAGCCTGGCCAGCGTACAGCCCGATCAGTTTGCGCTGAGCGCGGGCTGGTATGCACTGAACCAGCAACTGACTCTGGGTGCGCAGTTGATCGCAGCAAGTGAGCGTAACGATTTACCCGAAGGCGTACTGCCGGCCGCGGGCTGGGGTAAAACCGATGTGTTCCTGCGCTATCAGCCGAATACCGGCCCGCTGGATGACTTCGACTTCCGTTTTACCGTCGATAACGTATTCGACAAGGACTACCGCGTGCACCCGAACGGCATCGACCAGCCCGGTCGCAGCGTGCGCTTGTCGGTCGGCTATTCGTTTGGGCCCTGGTAAATCGATCGGGCTACGGATTTGAGTCGCCTGCCGCACGATTCGCCGTCGGAGAGTGCTGAAATCAGCACCGACAAAGATGCGGCAAAAGTCGATAGTTCGGAGCTGCTCGATGCCAGCGGTCGCTTGGTCATCTACCATCGCGGCGAGCAGTATCAACTGCGCCAAACCCGGGCGGAAAAATTGATTTTGACCAAATTGCGACCGTCAGACTAGCGCTATAGCGCCGAGTCCAATTATGCTGAATGATTATTGTTACATTAATTTGTTAAACGAACGATATACAAATTTAGGAGTCATGCGATGAAACGTTCGCTTCCGTTTATTCTTGCTGCTGCCATGCTGGCAACCGGCTGCGCCACCACATCGATACCGGAGACTGACAGTGCGACGATGAGCCAGGCTGAACCTGGTATGACGGCTCCGGCCTTCCAGGCCCGTTCAGCCGAGCTGCTTGAACAGGATCGCGAGGCGATCCGCGCCATGGTCGGCGAGTACATCGTCACCTTTGCCTTCGATGAAACCGTACCGCTGATCGAGGACTATGAAAAGAAGGAGCCCAAGCGCAGCGGCGCTTCTGAAGTTGTGATTCTGATCGAAGACAGGCCGAATAAGATTTCGCTGCAACACCTGCTGATCGTTGGTGCCGGTCAGGTAATCAAACACTGGCGCCAGGATTGGGTCTATCAAGCCGAATGGCGACTCGAC
>JBCCHH010000340.1:0-2925 GCA_039028855.1 Pseudomonadota bacterium
AACTGGTTACCGTGCAGGAAGGGGCGAGCCAGGATGAAGTACTGGAATTGTTGCATCAACACCGAATCGAAAAAGTGCTGGTGGTAAATGACCGTTTCGAGCTGCGCGGGCTGGTCACGGTCAAGGATATTCAGAAATCGCGCGATTTTCCGAACGCGGCCAAGGACGATTCGGAGCGCCTGTTAGTTGCCGCTGCGGTCGGTGCCGGCGGTGATACTGAAGACCGTATTGCAGCACTGGTCCAGGCCGGTGTTGATATCATCGTGGTCGATACCGCGCACGGCCATTCACAGGGCGTGCTCGACCGAGTTACATGGTGCAAGAAACACTACCCTGATGTGCAGGTGCTCGGCGGCAATGTGTCGACCTCCGACGGCGCCCTGGCTTTGGCCGAAGCTGGTGCCGATGGCGTAAAAATCGGCCAGGGACCGGGTTCGATTTGTACTACGCGCATCGTGGCGGGTGTCGGCGTACCGCAAATCAGCGCAGTTGCGGCGGCTGCCAGTGCGTTGGAGAAAAAGCATATTCCAGTGATTGCCGATGGTGGCGTGCGCTTTTCCGGCGATTTGGCCAAGGCGATTGTGGCTGGTGCTTCGGCTGTGATGCTCGGTAGCCTGTTTGCCGGTACCGAAGAAGCGCCCGGCGAGGTTGAGCTGTATCAGGGCCGTTCCTACAAGAGCTATCGCGGTATGGGTTCGCTCGGTGCCATGCAGCAGGGATCGTCGGATCGCTATTTCCAGGCCAACACCGCGACTGAGAAGCTCGTGCCCGAGGGCATCGAGGGCCGCGTTCCATACAAAGGGCCGATGGCCAGCGTGGTGCATCAGATGATCGGCGGCCTGCGCGCCTCGATGGGCTATGTCGGTTGCCGTACGATCGAAGAGATGCGAACGCAGCCCCGGTTCGTGCGCATCACCGGTGCTGGTGTGGTCGAATCGCATGCGCACGATGTGTCGATTACCAAGGAAGCACCAAATTACAAATTGGGCTAGAAAATCGCTGTCAAGCTACTGCGCATGCGTCTGACGGCATCCGGCAGTGCTCGAAATCCTCACGTACTTTGTGTACGCTCCGGTTTCTGCGCGCTGGCGGCTACCGTCAGCCATCTGCTCGCTACGCTTGTCGACGATTTCTTTCTTTATATTGCGATCACAAACAATTTTTCTAGTGGAACAAGCTGCGAACTGATATAGGCTTACGGCATGCACGATATTCACGCTCATCGCATTCTGATTCTCGATTTCGGTTCGCAGTACACACAGCTCATTGCGCGGCGCGTGCGTGAGATTGGTGTGTACTCCGAAATCCTGCCATACGATGCCGACACGGATTTGATCCACAGCTTCAAGCCTTCGGGCATTGTTCTTTCAGGTGGGCCGGAATCGGTTGAGCTGGACGATAGCCCGCGTATTCCCGATATCGTATTCGAGGTCGGCGTGCCGCTGTTGGGTATTTGTTACGGCATGCAGGCGATGGCACTGCATTTCGGTGGCGTAGTTAGCTCATCGGATGAAAAAGAATTCGGCTATGCGCGCATCGGCGTAGTGATGCCCGGTCGTTTGCTGCATGGCATTGAAGATCATATCGATACGGACGGTACTGTTGAACTTGATGTGTGGATGAGTCATGGCGACAAGGTCACAAGCCTGCCGCAAGGGTTCGGGATCAGTTGTACAACGCCGTCGGCACCCATTGCCGGCATCGCCGATGAAGCGCGGAATTACTATGGCCTGCAGTTCCACCCTGAAGTGACCCACACCGCTCAGGGTCGGCGCATTCTCGAACGCTTCGTGCTTGAGATCTGCGGCTGTTCGGCTGACTGGACGACAAGCGCGATCATTCAGGATCAGATCGAGCGCGTACGGGCCGAAGTCGGCTCCGATACCGTACTGTTGGGTTTGTCGGGTGGGGTCGATTCATCGGTGGTTGCGGCCCTGCTGCATGAAGCGCTCGGCGATCAACTGCTGTGCATCTTTGTCGATACCGGTTTGCTGCGCTATCGTGAAGGCGATCAGGTCATGGCGACGTTTGCCGAGCACCTGGGCGTACGGGTTGAACGCATCAATGCTGAACAGCAGTTTCTCGATGCGCTTGAAGGTATTGGCGATCCGGAACAAAAGCGCAAGATCATCGGGCGTGAATTTATCCGCGTATTCGAAGCTGCCGCCGAACGCCATCAGGAAGCCAAATGGCTGGCGCAAGGGACGATTTACCCGGATGTGATCGAATCGGCCGGTGCCGCTACGGGCAAGGCCAAGGTCATCAAGTCGCATCACAACGTCGGCGGGTTACCCGACGATATGAATCTGCAGCTGGTTGAACCACTGCGCGAGTTGTTCAAGGATGAAGTGCGCAAGATCGGCGTCGAGCTGGGTTTGCCGTCTGAACTAGTGATGCGTCATCCGTTCCCAGGGCCGGGTCTTGGCGTGCGCATATTGGGTGAAGTCCGGTCGGAATATCTCGACCCGCTGAAAAAAGCCGACGCGATATTCATCGAAGAACTGCGCCGAGCGGATCTGTACGACCAGGTCAGCCAGGCCTTCGCCGTATTCCTGCCGGTCAAATCGGTCGGCGTCGTCGGCGATGCGCGCCGCTATGAATGGGTGATCGCGCTACGCGCAGTCGAAACCATCGACTTCATGACCGCCCGTTGGGCGCGGCTGGATCACGACTTTCTCGACCACGTCGCGCGTCGCATTATCAATGAAATCACCGGCGTATCGCGTGTGGTCTATGATATCTCCGGCAAACCGCCGGCGACGATCGAGTGGGAATAGCGATCCGCCATCGTAATAGTGACGGTCGAGTGAGTTGCTTGACCATTCGATCTGTCTCAATGCAAAATTTACGGGTAAGCTGCTAATGAGTGAATTTTCTCAAATCAATCCGAAGTGGCAGGAGAAATCGTCGGAACTGTTTCAGCAG
>JBCCHH010000341.1:0-2922 GCA_039028855.1 Pseudomonadota bacterium
CTCCGGCATTGCTTCAGCTTCGGCCGGGCGCCGCGACTGGTTCAGACGGAGTTGACGAACCTTTTCGGCCAGACCCGAGTTTGCATCTCGCCGAATTTTTACAGCGCAATCCGGGCACAGGTCATGCTCATCCTCGGTCGGCATGCGGCAGGCCAGGCAGATTGTCCGGCCGGTCGGTTTGAGATCATGATTCAACGCTACGCGGTCGTCGAAAACAAAGCATTCGCCGCGCCATTTCGAATCGACTTCTGGCACGGTTTCGAGATACGACAAAATGCCGCCGTGAAGTTGATAGACCTGATCAAAACCCTCACGTTTAAGCCAGTCCGACGCTTTTTCACAGCGCACGCCGCCGGTACAGAACATGGCGACGGGCCTGTCGCGATCCAGCGAGGCGAGCGCCCAGGCCTGAAAATCCGTGAAGCTGTCGGTGGCAGGGTTTCGCGCATGCTCGAATGTGCCAAGCCGGACCTCATAGGCATTGCGCGTATCGACAAACTGTATATCCTGCTGCTCGATCAGCGCATTCCAGTCCTGCGGTAGTACGGCAACACCCGGCGCAAGCGAATCTGTATCGCTGGATCGATCAAAGGTAACAATTTCGGGCCGGATGCGCACTTTCAGGCGCTGGAATGGCGATTCGGTTACGGCTTGTCGATTCAACACCGGTGAAGCGCAGTCGAGATGCTCATCCAGCCATAGCAGCCAAGCATCGAGTTGTTTGGCCGATCCAAACAAACTGAAATTGACGCCTTCCGACGCCAGCAATACCGTGCCTTTCATGCCGGCCTGCTCCAGCCACACGCGCGCACGGGCGCGCGCAAGCGCCAGGCCATGCAGCGTTTGAAATTCGTAGCCGCTCAGTAGTTCGCGCGGCGGATGGCTTGGGTCGGATGGCTCGTGCATAATCCGATTTTACTGGATGCTGGCAAATCTTCGCAAAGCGGCTCAGCGATAGGTCTGCAGCCGACCCGCCTTGTAATCGCTCCAGTAGTTCTTCAGCTCGCGCTTGACCACAGGCGCCAGCAGATACACACCAATCAGGTTCGGCAGCGCCATGGCCAGAATCATGCCGTCCGCAAAATCCATCACTGAAGTCAGGTTAATCGATGCACCGACCACAATCGAGGGCAGTACCGCAAATTTGAAGATCAGTTCCTTGTTCTTGCCTTCACCGACCAGATAGGTCCACGACTTCAGACCGTAATACGACCAGGCAATCGTGGTCGAAAAGGCAAACAGCAGCACGGCCACAAGCAGTACATAGGGGAACCACGAAAACACCGATTCAAACGCACGCGAGGTTAACTCGACACCGGCAATATCGCCAGCGCCAACCAGCGAGCCGGTGATGATGATGACAAGCGCAGTAATCGTACAAATCACCACCGTATCGATGAACGGCTCGTACAGCGCAACCAAACCTTCGGTCACCGGTTTATCGGTGCGCACGGCCGAGTGTGCAATCGCAGCCGAGCCCACGCCCGCTTCATTTGAAAATGCGGCGCGACGGAAGCCAAGGATAATCACGCCAATCAGACCACCGGCGACGCCTTCAGGCCGAAAGGCACCTTGAATGATGGCTTCGAATGCCGCCGGCACCCTATCGATATTGAACAGGATCACGGTCAAACCTGCAACGACATAAATCACTGCCATGGTCGGTACAATTTTCGCCGTTACGCGCGCAATCGATTTGATACCGCCAATAATCACCATGCCGACCAGCAAGGCAATCGCGACGCCGAATAACCAGCCATAGCCATTCAGCGGGCTGGCTTCAGCACCCGTCACGTTGAGTAACTGACTGAATGCCTGATTGGTCTGAAACATCGCGCCTGCGCCAATCGTTCCGCCAATACAAAACACGGCAAAGATCATGGCCAGCACTTTGCCGAACAACTTCAGGCTTGGATATTGCTCGGCCAGCCCCTTGCTCAGGTAATACATCGGGCCGCCGGAAACGGTGCCATCGGCATATTCATTGCGGTATTTCACGCCCAGCGTACATTCGGCGAACTTGGTGCTCATCGAAAGCAAACCCGCCAGAATCATCCAGAACGTCGCGCCCGGCCCGCCCAGCGAAACCGCGATTGCTACACCGGCAATGTTACCCAGGCCAACGGTGCCTGAAAGCGCGGTGGCCAGCGCCTGAAAGTGAGTGACTTCACCCACCGCATCCGGCGGCGTGTAGCGACCTCGAATCAGCCCGAGCGAATGTTTCATGGCGCGCAGATTGATAAAACCGAAATACACGGTAAAAATCACCGCGGCCACGACCAGCCAAGCCACGATGAATGGTACGCCCTGATCCACGAACGGTAGCGGTATTTCATAGAAAATTGCGGCCGACAATGCATCCGACAGCGGCGTGATGGCACGGTCGATCATTTCATCCAGTTTGGCGTGCGCGTGGCCCGTAGCCATGAGGCCGGCCAGGCCGGCAAACATCCATCCGATTCGAGTTGCGGTCATGTGGTTTCCTTAAGGAGGCTTGGTAGAACGGTGCTAGCTGCGTTCGTCAATGATTTATTCTTCGATCAGTCAGAGCAGGCGTGTTTTTAGGGCACTACCAGTACCGGACAGCTTGCCGACTGGGTCAGTGCCGCAGCCGTGCCGCCAAACACGCGGGTTTTCAGTGGCGTATCGCCGGAGCGTCCGATCACCAGCATGGACGCCTGATGTTCATCGGCCAGTTTGAGCAACGTCCGCGCCGGGTGGCCGTGAGTGGCAGAAGCCCGCACCTTCAAGCCTTGTTCGCTAAGCCGCTTGATAACGGGATCGAGCAGTTTTTCGCGGGCGGCTGAAAGCTCCTGTTCACGCCGACGATGGCGCTCTGCATTTTCTTCCGGTGTTGAAAATGTATATGGCGACCATGCAATCACATAGGCCACGAGCAGTTCTGCACCGCTGATCTGCGAC
>JBCCHH010000342.1:0-2922 GCA_039028855.1 Pseudomonadota bacterium
ACTGGTCGCGCTCGATGATGAAATGCGGCGTTTGATTCATGCGCGCGCTTCCGAGGCTGAGCTTGAACAGGTAGCGCGTCGCAGTGCGCCATCGATATTGGACAACGGCTGGAACAAAGCTATCAAAGGGCTGACCACGCTGGATGAAGTGCTGCGCGTAACGCGCGCGACCTGATCAAGCCGCGACGTAAAATTACTATTAGAAAATTGTAAATAACAAGAACTATCCGTACGGCACGTGGTCAATGTAGGCGACCCGGTGCCGCCGGAAGAAAAAAGAGGCGGCCCGATGAGTGAACGGGAAACCGACCAGCTACTGGTCGAGCGAGTACAGAAAGGTGACAAACAGGCATTTGACCTGCTGGTTGGTAAATATCAGCACAAGATCGTCAGCCTGATCATGCGCTATGTTTCGGACCATGCCGAGGCATTGGATGTTGCTCAGGAGGCCTTTATCAAAGCCTATCGCGCGATCGGTCGTTTCCGCGGTGACAGTGCGTTTTATACGTGGATGTATCGCATCGCGATCAACACGGCAAAGAATCACCTGGTTTCGCTCAGCCGCCGTCCGCCGTTGTCCGATGTCGATGCGCAGGATGCGGAACAATTTAGCATCGATACGCGTCTGAAAGATCGCGGATCGCCCGAACACGAATTACTGAAAGAAGAAATTGAACAAACGATACAAAGTGCGATCAATGAGTTACCAGATGATTTGCGCGTGGCCATCACGCTTCGGGAAATGGAAGGCATGAGCTACGAAGACATTGCCACGACGATGGAATGTCCGATTGGTACTGTGCGTTCACGAATCTTTCGCGCGCGCGAAGCCATCGATAATCGGTTACGGCCATTGCTGGATGAGACTGATTCTTTCTGATTCTGCAATGAGCCGTGCAAACGAATTCAACCCAACCTAGAGCTTCACGGATATGACTGTGGATATCAATAAAGAGCAAATTTCAGCGCTAATGGATGGCGAACTGGATGTTCATGAGTGTGAGTTTCTGATTCGCAAATTGAATCGGGAGTCGGCCATGCGGCAATCCTGGCATCGCTATCATGTGGCTCGTGCATGCATGCAGCAGGAATTTGATGGTTGCACAAGTATGGTCAGTCGTGTACGAATCGCACTCGATGGGGTTGAGCCTGATCGCGTATCGACCTGGCCGGGTTCGGTCTGGCTGCGTACCGGTGTTGGTGGTGCTCTGGCTGCCTGCGTAGCACTGGTCGCAGTGGTTGGGCTGGATACTCGACTGGCGCCGGGTGAAGCCGAAATCGAAGTCGCTCCAGATTTCGTCAGCCAGAGCACGTCGCTGGATCGTCAGTTCAGTCAGCAGGCCGTGCCCGTGAGTTTGAACAATTTGCCGGCTGGTCGCTCGCCGATTAGCGCGTCGCAAATAGTGGCTCAGCCGTTTGAAGACACACAGGCGCGGATTAACCGCTATCTGATTCAGAATGATCCATCGGCCAGTTCCAGCCGATCGGCTACATTCAGCCCCATTCTGGCCGTGCCGCTGCAACCGGTTGAATCGGCCATAGTTGATGAAAGTGCCGACAGTACAAGGCAAGATAGCAATGTAAATCAGCCCTGATTGCGGTTCCTTCTTTCGATCCAGCAACGTCTGTCCTGTTGCGTCCCAGCCATTCTTTGCATAATCGCACCACCATGAATGCATCAGAGCTGATCTGGCAGCCTGCGATTGTGGTTGAGTTCTCAGAAAAACGATGGCTGGAATTTCCGAGCCTTAGTGCCTGTGCCCGATGTCGTGCCGGCAAGGGCTGCGGCGCGGGTGTTTTCGGCTTGTTTTTCGCGGGCCGCAGACCGCGTTTGGCGATGCCCCTATCCGAGCGCTGGCAGCCTGGCGATGGTGTACGTGTCGGTGTTTCGGCACGTCAACTCATGCGCGCGAGTATCGCCTTGTACTGTTTTCCACTGCTGTGCTTTATGCTTGGTATTGTTGTTTCAACCGTAGCGTTATTTCCGAATCATGAGTTTTCGGCACTGCTTACGGGAATTGTTTGTGCAATTGCCGGTCTCATGGTCATTCGCAGCCGTGCGCTGCGCTTCGAGCAACTCGTGATTGAGCCAATGAGCGATCAGACAGACAGCCAGAACTGCGAATCGCGAGCGGTGGATTAAAGGTCTACAGTTTGATATCAGCCCGCTTAGATTCTTGAATATCGTTTGCAAAGCAGCGATATTCAACGGTACTTCGTATTTCAGGTTGAACAAATTCAAGTATTTACATCGAGAGTAATGAACCAAATGACACGTATGCTGAACTTAAAAAAACATCCAACCCTGCTATTCGGGCTGATCGGCCTGGTTTTTGCGGTGCTCTGTCAACCGTCTGCCGCGGTGACCGGTGACTTTTCCGAAGTCGTTGAAAACAGCATACCGGCGGTTGTCAACATCGAAACTACGCGCTTCGGCCAGCGACCGGATGCGCAACCGCAGCAGAGCCAGGAATTGCCCGATGATGTGCCCGAAATGTTTCGACGCTTCTTCGAGCCGTTCGGCAATGGCACGCCGCGACCGCGGCCCGATCAGAACGGTGGCGGCTCGGGTTTTATTTTCGATTCGGAAGGCCTGATCATTACCAATCATCATGTCATTGAAGAGGCCGATGAAATTATTGTCCGCCTGTCCGACCGGCGCGAGTTTGTGGCTGAACTGGTTGGTTCGGATGCCGATACCGATGTAGCGGTACTGCGCATCGATGCCGATAATCTACCGGTGCTGGAATTTGGTGATTCCAATGCACTCAGGGCGGGTCAGTGGGTCATTGCGATCGGTTCTCCGTTTCGCTTTGAGCAGAGCGTAACTGCCGGCATCGTCAGCGCGACTGGCCGCAGTGCAGTCAGTGGGCAGCAGCGATATGTGCCGTTCATCCAGACTGATGCGGCGATCAACCGCGG
>JBCCHH010000343.1:0-2914 GCA_039028855.1 Pseudomonadota bacterium
AAACGGGCGACCGAAACGAATGCAGTGCGCTACTTGCTTTTGCCGTAGCGCTGCTTGAAGCGATCGACACGTCCGCCCGAATCCAGAATCTTGTGCTGGCCGGTGTAGAACGGGTGCGATTTACTCGAAACTTCAACCTTGACCAGCGGGTACTCGTTGCCATCTTCCCATTTGATGGTGTCTTTGGTTTGAATGGTTGAACGAGTCTTAAACGAAAAATCGCTGGACAAATCCTGAAAAATCACTTCACGGTAGTCCGGATGGATATCTGCCTTCATGATGGCGTCCTGCTTTCACATGTGAAAAAGATAGCCGGTAATTATCGTAGCTTTTGATGATAAATTCAATAGCCGGGGCATATTTTTGCATTGACTGCTTTGCAGTCATGGCAAGACAACCGCATCAAGCAGCAAAGCCATGCGGCCAAACGCTTTTTGCATTTGAGCCTATCGGACCAAACCCATGTCGAACCTATACGACAAAAGCGCTATTGCTCTGAACGAATTAGACTACTCAAATGCAAGCTAGCATCCGTACCCATATCGTTGCTGTCACTGCCGGCCTGGTAGTCGGCATCGTGCTGCAGGAAATCCTGCTCAGCATTTTCGATCTGCTCAATCCAGCTGTGAATTTAAACCTGGCGATCAGCGGCATGGCAGTCGATACCGCCTGGGTCAAATGGCTGTTTCTCGGCTGGTGGGTTGGTGGTTTCACAGCCGGCATGATGTCAAGCATGATCAGCCGAAGTCTGACTACCGGCTGCATAGCCGGGGTTTTACTGATGCTATCCGCACTGATTCTGGCTCACTATGCATTCGATTCGGCCGAGACGGCGGCATTGTTCACAATCAATCCGCTAATTGCAGCCGCGCTGGGTTCCTGGCTAGCAGGCAGGCTGCTGCTAACGGCCAACAAACCGTCCAAGTAGACAGGATCAGGCAATACAATCGCGCCCATGCAATGGATCGATATCGGCTGCAATCTCAGCCACAACAGCTTTGATGATGACTGGGCTGAGGTAGTGGATGCCGCTTTGGCGGTTGGCGTAGTGCAGCAAGTATTGACCGGAGCCTCGCTCAACGGCAGCGACCGGGCACTGGAACTCGCGCATCAGCGGCCGGGCAGGCTGTTTGCCACGGCCGGGATTCATCCGCATTTAGCAAGCGATTTCAACGACCAGGCCAGACGGCATCTAGCCGCACTACATCAACTGGCCGAAGTCGTGGCCGTCGGCGAGTGCGGGCTGGATTACTTTCGCGATTTTTCACCCCGCAACGACCAGCACCAGGCCTTTGAAGGCCAGCTTGAATTAGCCACAATCTGCAACAAACCGTTGTTTTTGCACCAGCGCGAATCACATGACGATTTTCTCGCCATTCTCAAATCGTTTCGCGATGAGCTTGGGCCCGTGGTTGTGCACTGTTTTACCGACACCCGGCGTGCGTTGTTCGACTATCTCGATCTGGACTGCCATATCGGCATCACCGGCTGGGTCTGCGACGAGCGCCGCGGCATGGATTTGAAGGCGTTAGTGCCGCACATCCCCGGCGACCGCCTGATGCTCGAAACGGATGCCCCGTATCTGAAGCCACGCAATTTACGACCGAAGGTGCGCACACATCGTAATGAGCCGCAATGGCTGCCCTGGATTGGTGGCACGGTGGCCGCACTGCGGGGCGAATCTCCTACTGAGCTGGCACAACAAACCACGCGCAATGCGCGTGAATTCTTCAAACTACCCAATCCTGAGATTATGGTTACCGGATGAGAAATCGACCAATCAGACAGGCAGCAGTTTAAGCCGCTGAGTCATCACATGCAGACGTTTGCGCTGCATTTTCAGACGATAGTCCAATTCCTTCATCGCACAACGCAGCTCCGTTTTCACCCAGCGATCACGCAGGCTTTCAGTGCCGGCTTCGAGCTTGCGCATCTGCACGGCCTGCCAGGCGGAGATGGTTTCACGAAACTGCTGATATTCACGATCCAGCAATTCGCGCCAGCGCTTGTGCGCACCGTTTTGCTTAGATAGCTTTTGATTCAGGCGCTGAAATTCCATCGCCAGCTTGGCCCGCTGAATGCGGAAATTCGGCATACGCTTGCGATCAAACACCATACCGGTCCAAGCCAGCGTATTGATCAACCATTTGGATGGATCGTATTGCCACCAGCGCACGCCGTTGCGATAATCAGCCTGAAACGCATGATGATAATTGTGATACCCCTCACCCCAGGTTAGCAGTGCAATCCAGCCGTTATCGACCGCCGTGTTTTCATCGCTGTACGGCCGCCGACCCCAGGTGTGGGCGAGCGAGTTGATGAAAAACGTAAAGTGATGGCTGACCACCAACCGCAGCACGCCGGCCAGCAAAAACATGCCTATGATTTCGTTGAAGATCACGCCCAGCAGCAGCGGAATACCCAGGTTGCTGATCCACACCAGTGCCCAGTAGTAGCGATGCTGCAGCATCACCACCCAGTCTTTTTCCAGATCTTTGACTTCAGAAAAATCTACTTCACTGGTTGGCCAGGCGCGTAGCATCCAGCCGATATGCGCATGCCAGAAACCGGATTTGATCGAATGCGGATCACGACCCACTTCATCGACGTGGCGATGGTGCACGCGATGCCGGGCAGCCCACACATAGACACTGTTCTGCAGCGCCATGCCGCCGAAAATTGCGAAAAACAGCCGCGCCGGCCAGCGTGCCTTGAACGTGCGGTGTGACCATAGCCGATGATAGCCCGTGGTAATGCTCATGCCACCGAGCATCAACAGGACAAAAAAGCTGATCCAGGCAGCCAGGCTGTAGCCATTAAACCAGCCCCACAAGGGTACCAGCGTCACAGCAGCCAGATTACTCAAACCAAAGAAGATTGCCGAACTGCGGACCAGCTTCGGCTTGGTCGAAGC
>JBCCHH010000344.1:0-2910 GCA_039028855.1 Pseudomonadota bacterium
GTTTGCATAACGCTATGCTCTCGTTGCGCGGCTCTGCTGCAAAATCGCGCTCCAGGTAATACCAGTCTCTGAGTGCACTGGCTTCGGCCTGGATCTTGATCAGGGCCTTGAAGGTTTCATTTCGTATCCAGCCAATCTGGTTGAGCAGATTTAGCTGTTCATCGGTAGTTCGCACGTCGATTAGCCTCGGGTGTTCGGCCGCGTGCAAAAGAACACCGAGCTCAGCGATGAACTGGATATCGGTCAACAGGCTTTTTTCGAGCGCTTCGTGTCTCGAGCTGCGTTGTCGTTGACGCATGTCGAGCATGGTCTTGCGTGTTTCGTCCGGATCGCGCGGGCGGCATAGGGCGGTGCGGCGCACGTGTTCGAACTGTCGTTGCAGTTCGGTATCGGCCGTAATGCAGCGCGCCCGAATCAGCGCCTGATGTTCCCATAGCCAGGCGCGTTCGTGCTGATACCGGGCAAAACTATCCATAGTCGAAACCAGCATGCCTGAGCCGCCGTTCGGGCGCAGGCGCGTATCAATCTGATACAGATGCCCACCGGCCAGAGGCAGTTGCATGGCGCTGATCAGCTTTTGCACCGAGCGCAGCGGAGGCGTAGAGCCCGAATGCAGAAACACGAGATCCAGATCGGAACTGTAGTGCAGCGATTCCGCGCCGAGGTTGCCGTAGCCAATCATAGCTGGCGGCGGTTCATGTTCAGCCTGGGTCAGCTCGGCTGCTGCCTTGACGACGGTTTCGGCCAGCCGGGTTAGCTGGCTGCGGGCCGAGTTTCGATCCAGACTGCCGTCGAGTTGACCTAAGGCTGTACGCACAAACCCGGCCTGACGAAAGCGCGCCAGTGTATTCAGCCCTGCTTCAAAATCGTCGGCGGCAATGCCGGGCAGACTCGGCAGATAGAAACCGTTGATCGGGTCGAGCAGGTCATCGAGCAGATGCGGGCTGTTTATTACCCACTGGGCGACGCGACTGGAACGTCGAAATACGCGCACCATGCGCCTGAGTGTTTCCGGCCGCTCGTACAATAGCGCCAGATAGGCCGAGCGGCGGGCGATGGTTTCGACCAAACCGAGCATGTCAGCCAGACCGGTGTCGGGCGGCCGGTGCTGCAAAATTTCATCCAGCAGCACCGGCATCAGCCGATCCAGTCTGCGCCGCGCCTCGGCCGATTGGGCACGGCGAGCCAGCCGATCAGCCAATTGGCGCATCGCATCCGCCGCCGCTTTGGCCTGTTCGAAACCGACATCAGCCAACTGGCGTTCGAGCTGTTCCGGTGGTGGCCACAGCGCATGGCTGTGCGTTTGTGTGCTGCTTGGTTCGTCAAAGCTTGCGTGGAATTGCTCGGATACCTGTCGGCGAACGCGGTCGATCATCGGTTGAAGTGCCGACCAGCCGGCCTGACCCATAAGCCTCGCCAGTGTGTTGCAAGCGGCGTCATCATCCGGCAGTTGATGCGTTTGACGACCGGTTACGGCCTGCAACCGGTTTTCCAGTGCGCGCAGGAAGGCATAGTTGTCTGCCATCTGCACGGCTTGGTCGGGCTCGACTAGCTGTTGTTGTTGCAGTGCGCGCAGGGCCGGTAAAAACCCGCTCACGCGCAAGGCCGGCAGCCGTCCGCCGCGTAGTAGTTGCAGACTCTGAACCAGAAACTCCAGTTCGCGAATGCCGCCGGCACCGCGCTTGATGTCTTCGACCAGGTCTTCGCGCCGACTCTTGCGATCAATTGAATCGTGCAAATCGCGCAGGCTTTCGAACAGACCATAATCGAGATAGCGGCGGAAAATAAACGGCTGCAAAATCTGCACTACCCGCTGTCCAATGGCAAGATCGCCTGCAACCGGGCGTGCCTTGAGCCAGGCGTAGCGTTCCCAGACCCGCCCCTCATCGACGAAATAGCGTTCCATCGCGACCAGCGACCAGACCAGCGCACCGGATTGGCCAAACGGCCGCAGCCGCGTATCGATCACCCAGCCGCGGCCGTGTGTCGTTGCGGTCTCGAGCAGCCGCGTCATTTCGATCACCACGCGCTTGAAATACTCCTCCGGGCCCAGTGCACGGCGGCCAGCGCTCTGGCCTTGAGCATCATGCACAAATACCAGATCCAGATCGGAATTGAAGTTCAGCTCATTGCCACCCAGCTTGCCCAGTGCCAGCACGCACAGCCGCACCGGCTGGCCGTGGCGATCGCTGAACTGACCAAACTTTTCGGCCGTAATTCGCTCGGCTTCGTTGAGCGCGCGCTCGATACAGCGCGCTGCCAGCGCCGATAGTGCCCGCCCGGTCTGCTCCACATCGTGTGCGCCGTTCAACTCGCACCACAAAATTCTCAGTGCACCGAGCTGGCGCTCGCGCCGAATCGTCTGCTCGACCGTTAAACCCGGCGTAATGACCGGCTGATCGGTTTCCAACCACTCCGGTTCCAATCGCCAGCGGCGCATCGCTTCGGCGGCATAGGCACAGGCCGAGACCATTTCATCGGCTGAAATAGGGGCAGGAGAAGACGTCAGCATGAACTCTGTTTGGACAGCCTGAGATGTCAATGCGTCAAGCTTAGCCGAACCAGGCTGGCCTTGGGCTTACCCGACCCGAACTGCTAATTCATGCAACGCACTATATCCATACGCATGCGCAGCGTCTTGCAACGATCATTACGGTGAAACACTGGATCGGGCTGAGCCATGATCGTTCATGCGTACGGCACAGTGTGGATGTGTTTCATGCCGTCATTTACAGCTCAAAGCTATCGGCGAACAACAAATCGGAACTGATCACATTACCCCAGGTGCCCATGAAAAAAGAAATCCTGTGATACAAGCTTTCGGCCAATGGCTTTTGAACAGGTACGGGGAGAACAACAAAAACCATCTAATTTGCATGCATCTGAAACAGATAACTAGTCAATTTTGCA
>JBCCHH010000345.1:0-2905 GCA_039028855.1 Pseudomonadota bacterium
CTCAAACACATCCGCTGCGATGGTTGTCATGATGAATTCAGTCACGCGCGCGGGCAGATACATGAGCGCGCTGGCAAAGAAAAACCACAGGAAGAACCCCATCGGCAGATACAGTGCGGCCAGCAGGAACATTTCCTTGATCGGATCACCCTTTTTCTGGTCATCAGGTTCTGCTTTCGCATCCGTGGAATCGCTCATTTGATGGGTTCCTGTATGTTGCTGTTCATGCTAACCATAGTCGTGCGTTTGCAAACATTTTCATCCATGGCGAATCTTCGCCCCATTCAGATGGTGCCCACGAGTAGTTGACCGCGCGCAGCAAACGTTCCGGATGCGGCATCAGAATGGTGATTCGGCCATCGCGATTGCAGACGCCGGTGATACCGTCGGGTGAGCCATTCGGATTATCGGGATAGCGCGCAGCCGGCTGTCCTTTGCCGTCAACATAACGCAATGCGATAGTATCAGCAACTGAGGCGAGATCAGCATCACTGGCAAACTGCGCGCGACCTTCTCCATGCGCTGTTGCGACCGGCAGACGACTGCCCGCCATATCACGGAAAAACAGCGACGGCGAATCGGCGATCTCAACCAGGCTCAAACGAGCTTCGAACTGCTCAGACCGATTGTGTACGAAGCGCGGCCAGTGTTCCGAACCCGGTATCAGTTCAGACAAGGCCGACAACATTTGACAGCCGTTGCATACACCCAGGGCAAAACGACTGGCATCGGCCAGAAACGGCGCGAACTGATCATACAGCCTGGCATTGAACAGAATCGATCGCGCCCAGCCGTTGCCGGCGCCGAGCACGTCACCAAACGAAAAGCCGCCACAGGCGACCAGTCCATTGAATTCATTGAGCTGCAAGCGACCGCTTTCCAAATCGCTCATATGCACATCGACCGGCTCAAACCCGGCGTTGAGAAACGCCATGGCCATTTCTCTTTGACCATTGACGCCCTGCTCGCGCAGAATCGCCACGCGCGGCTGACGACCAACGATCGCAGGTGCTGCGGGTTCTTTCGAAACATCAAAGCTAAGCAGTGGCTGTAAACCCGGCCGCTGCCAGTCGGCCAGACAAGCAAATTCTTCCTCGGCACAATCGGGGTGATCGCGCAGCCTCTGCATGCGATAACTGGTCTCCGACCACTGCTGATTGAGCTTGGCCATCGGCTGCGCAAACAGGACATCACCCTGCGCATTGTGAATAACAAACGAGTCACCGCTGGTCGGTGTGCCGATCGGGTGCAGCGCATTGGCCAGACCGGCTTCGGCATAGCGCTGTTGAATATACTCAAGCTGTTCGTCTGCGCACTGAATGACCAGGCCAATTTCTTCATTGAACAAAAACTCGAGTGCCTCGGCAGATTCGGGCAGTTGGATCGAAAGGCCGCAGTGCCCGGCCAGGCCCATTTCGAGCAATGTCGTAAACACACCACCGTCGGAACGATCGTGCACAGCCAGCAGACGCTGCTCTCGAATCAACTCCTGCGTCACGCTAAACAATGCAGTCAGCTGATCGGTCGACTCCATATCCGGCACGTCGCCGAGTTCTCGCGCGAAGGTCTGCGCCAGCGCCGAGCCACCCAGGCGCTGCTGGCCCAGATCAATCAGCAGCAGTGCGCTTTGTGCCTGCTTCGTATCGAGCTGCGGCGTCAGCGCCAAGCGCACGTCGGGCACGGCCGCAAAGGCCGAAACGATCAACGATACCGGCGCGGTCATTTGATAATCCTGACCATCGGCCTGCCAGCGAGTGCGCATCGAAAGCGAGTCTTTACCAACCGGAATCGCAAGCTTGAGCTTTTGGCAAAAGTCCATCGCCACAGCTTCAACCGTTGCACGCAGGGCCGCATCCTGACCTGGCGCATCGGCCGCAGCCATCCAGTTGGCCGATAGCTTGATCCGATTCAAGCCTTCAACCGGCACACTGATGAGGTTGGTCAGTGCTTCAGCGACGGCCATGCGGCCCGAAGCCGGCGCGTTCCAGATGGCCAGCGGCGTACGCTCACCGATTGCCATCACGGTGCCGGTGTAGTGACGATAATCGGTTAGCGTAACCGCGCAATCGGCTACCGGCACCTGCCACGGACCCACCATCTGATCGCGAGCGCTTAAGCCGCCAACAGTACGATCACCAATCGTGATCAGAAACTGTTTGCTCGCCACCGAAGGCACGCGCAGCACTTGGGCTACGGCCTGATCCAGTGCAATACCGTCCAAACCCTGATCGACAGGCGCTACGGACAGGCGCCTGACATCGCGCAGCATCTTGGGCGTTTTACCGAGCAGCACATCGAGATTCAGATCGACCGGATCCAGCCGCTTGGCTGAGCCGATCACCGCTTCTCGATCGCTCAAGCGCAGCCGATGCGATTCCGTCGCCGCTCCCAGATCGGCATACGGGCAGCGCTCACGCTTGCAGATGTGATCAAACTCGGCCATGCGCTCGGGCGGAATCGCCAATACGTAGCGTTCCTGCGCTTCGTTGCACCAGATCGCCATCGGCGATAGCGAAGGATCGGCCGATGGAATCTCGCGCAGCTCCAGCTCGGCACCGACGCCACCATCGTGCAGCAGTTCGGGTATCGCGTTCGATAACCCACCGGCACCAACATCGTGCATCGAAACGATCGGATTCTCGACACCCTGACTCCAGCAGCGGTCAATCACTTCCTGACAGCGGCGCTGCATTTCCGGGTTGGCGCGCTGCACCGAGGCAAAATCCAGCGCTTCGGACGACTGACCCGAATGCAGGCTCGAAGCCGCGCCGCCGCCAAGCCCAATCAACATGGCCGGGCCACCGAGCACAATGATGCGATCGCCGGCATTGAGTGATTTTTTGTCGGTCTGACCCGCGTGAATCACGCCCGAGCCGCCGGCCAGCATGATCGGCTTGTGATAGCC
>JBCCHH010000346.1:0-2899 GCA_039028855.1 Pseudomonadota bacterium
AATTCGAAAATACCGGCACCGGCCGCGCTTCAGGCAGTTCTGGCGCACGCTCGAATTGAATCTGCAATATCGGCGCCAGCGCAGAATTTTCACGGCTGCCGATACGGCGCGCATTTTCCGGGGTATTTTCTTCGCCCAGAATGATCCAGCCGAAGTTCTGATCGGGCTGATTGACCCAGGCCTGGACATCGCCAATTAAGCCCGGAGAAGACGCGAAAGTGAAGCTGCCAACCGCATTATTCAAGGCCGTACTTGCCGACGGCTGTGCCATAAAGTCACCGCCTGGCGTCATCCAGAACTGATTATCAAAGAATGTGTGAAGCCAGGTCGCATCGCCGGCAGTGGCGGCACCACCCCCACCCCCGGGGCCAGGTGCTACCGACGAGCCTTCTCCCCATGCGTTCTGAACGCGATGCAGCGTGGCCTCAAAACCCGTCGCATTCTGTGGCACCAGATCAACATTGATCGTAAGTTCGACCTGCTCAATCACTGAGCCCGGTGGGATCGACGACAGGTCAAAACGCAACAGCGCCCGGCGCAAAACAAAATTGGCATTCGCACCGGTCTGGCCAAAGAACAGCGATGAGCCGGCGCCGTTGCTCAGATCACCGGCATCCCGTTCATAGAGTGTGTTGTCCTGGTCGGGGCTCAGTGTAATCGTTTCGGCCATAACGGGCATATTGGCCATAGCCATCATGACAGCCAACAAGGCCCAATGACGTCGACCGTAGTCAAAAAAGTGAAATGTAAGATTCATATCCCATTCTTCCCTTAAGCTCATGAATGATTTATTATTTTTATTCAAAAATCAATTAATCAAGCGTTGCATCGATACGCAGATCAGTTTAATTTATCTATCCTCAGCAACATAGATAGATTGGGCGGTTAGTTACATAGCCGAGTTGAAGCTATCGGATTCAACCAAGCTGTGCATATGGCGAAGAATACAAGCCTCGGGTGGATGAATCGGTTGTAAAGAAGAAATTTTTTAACATATCTGGATTGACCATGACCACAAAGCAGAAGTCGAGACGAGATTTTCTATATGCAAGCGGCGCAGCCGGGCTGCTCGCTGCAGGTGCATCGACAATACCGCTAACAGCGCTGGCCAGCCAGCTGCATACTACGTCACTATGGCCGGCGCGCGTGCCCGATCAAAACCAAGGACGTGGCGGCAATCTGCCGCCGCTGGGTATCCGCGTCTACTCCAAGTTAGGCTTCGGGCCGCGTCCTGGAGACTTGAGTTCTTTTAACGGTCTTGCGGCTAACGACGACGCTCGACTAAGCGCCTGGCTGACTGATCAATTCGATCGAGGGCCCGACCCGGAAGTGACCAGCCGGCTGAACAGCTCAAGATATCAGACGCTTACCAAACCACTGACCCAGCTATGGGCTGATCATCATCGCTACGAAGGCGACAACTCCTGGCAGGTTCGCAATCGACCCTACTGGGAAATGCAGCTAGCCGCATTGACTCGAAACGTCCACAGCCGATGGCAGCTACAGGAAATGCTGGCTGATTTCTGGCACAACCATTTCAACGTCGATGGCGGTGAAGATGTGGTACGCAGCGTTTTGCCGGATTACGACCAGAACGTCATTCGATCCGATATGTTCGGAAACTTCCGGCAGATGCTGGAAAAGGTAGTCAAGCATGCAGCAATGATGTATTACCTCGACAATCGACTGAATGGCATTCCTAATCCAAACGAAAACTATGCTCGCGAGCTGCTTGAGTTGCACACACTTGGGGCCGTGGAGAACTATTTCGGTTTTGTTAATGCATCCGAAGTGCCCAACAACATAGACGGCGAGCCGGCCGGCTATGTAGAACAGGATGTAATTGAGACCGCGCGACTGCTGACCGGTTTTGGCATCGCCGACGACAATGACTTCCCAGCCGGTTCTGCTCAAAATAATGGCCAGTTCGTTTTCCGATCAGAACGGCACGACTTTGACTCCAAGACCATCATGGGTCAAAACTATCCGGGTACCGGTGAGCCCGAACTCGATAGCTTACTCGATTACCTGTGCCAACACCGCGGCACTGCTGAATTCATCTGTTGGAAGCTGGCCATCCGACTGATTGGCGATAGCTTTTCAGCTTCGTCCCCGCTTGTTCAGTCCGCAGCCGATATCTTCCAGAACAACTGGCAAAACGCCAATCAACTACGGCTGGTGTATGAGCATATGCTCGATTCGAATATGTTCAAGCAGACCTGGGCCGACAAGGCGCGACGACCAATGGAAATTATTTCCTCTGCACTGCGTGCGGCCGACGTCGATTACGACTTCCAGTTAAGCAGTGCAGGACCAGACGCCGGATTCTATGGCTATTACTGGACCTGGCGCGATGCCGGTCAAATGCCGTTTAACTGTGAACCCCCGACAGGCTATCCCGAAGATCGGGCAATCTGGAAGGGTTCCGGGCCGCTGATCATGTCGTGGCGCGCAATCTCCAGGATGCTGCGTGACATCGATTCTGTCGATGGCGGCGACAATCATTTCGTTAACCTGGCCCAGCAGACGAATGATGCCGGCATTGCACGCACGCCCAATGCGATTACGGATTACTGGTTGAACCGGGTGCTTGGTCCGGGCCATGGTATTTCATCCAGCAAACGCAACGAGATGGTCGCATTTCTGAATACCAACAGCGGCGCTGCCGGCAATGATCAACCACTCGACATCAATACGGATGACACCAGTGAGTGGAGTACCTATCAGAAGTTAATGCGCGGCCTGTTCCTGCTGGTCGCGCTTGTTCCCGAACGCATGATCCGCTGAGGAGAGACTGAACATGACTACTTTTAATCGACGCGGATTTTTGGCCGGCACAGCCGCGGGTGCTGCAACAACACTGATGCCTGGGCTGAGCTTTGCCGGCGGCGGTGGAACC
>JBCCHH010000347.1:0-2893 GCA_039028855.1 Pseudomonadota bacterium
AGCTTCGTTGCCAAATCCGCCATCAGGCCTTTGGGCCTGGAGTGTGGATCATCCCGATGACGTACTTGCTATAACGATTGAGCAATCGGATGGCGATTGGCTGGGGGCGATCGATTCGCAGTCGGTTATGGTCACGTATGAGGATGACTTGATTTCAATCCGCCGGATCGATGGCAGCCGTTTCGCTGGCCGATTGACCGACGATCGTTCAGCGATTCATGGCCACTGGTACCAGCCATCCTTGCCCTTTCATTATCAGTATGTCGCGACCCCCGTGGTTTTACACGATGCGGGTCCGTCACGATGGCAATCCGAAATCACGATTCAGTCTCGACCGTTCAGAATTTTTCTGGACCTGTTCGAAGATGATGAATCTCAAATGGCCGCTGTTGTCCGAAACCCGGAAGGCAACGACATCCTCGGCGCGACGCGTTTCCGTGTCGTGGCGCATGAACAGGGCGGCTGGAACCTGGTCAGTGGAAGCGGTGAGCGTGAGCGGCGGCATGGCTTGAAGCAGACAGAGGGTGAGACGCTGGTACTGGAGTACGATCGTTTCGACGAGCCCATCGTGCTTGAGCCGGCTACCGATGCGCTCAAAGCGGGCTACTACAGTCGGTATCGTTATGATCGATCCGCACCGGTCACACTGCCACCGCAGCTCAATGACGGATGGTTGGTGGCTACGCCTGAAGAGGCTGGGTTCGATCGCTCTGCGCTTCGCGCCTTAACGGATGAGCTTGCTACAGTCGATCCACGGAATCGACGGCCGCAGATGGTTCATTCGCTTCTGGTCGCGCGAAACGGGCGGCTGGTGTACGAAGAATACTTTTTCGGCCACAGCCGCGAAACCCGGCATGATGTGCGTTCTCTCGGCAAAGTGTTCGGCTCGGTCATGGTTGGAGCCTTGCAGCAGCAAGGCTATGCGATTGATGCCTCTCATCGCCCGATTACGGATCTTCTGGCGAATGCTGACCGAGCTATGGACGATCCTCGAAAAGCGAATATCACACTGGGTCATCTCATGACCTATACGAGCGGTCTGGATTGCGATGCCAACTCGGATTCGATCGGTTCGGAACAGCGCATGTGGGATCAGCAGGACGAAGAAAACTACTGGCTCTACACGGCTGAGCTGCCCATGCTGCATGAACCGGGCGAACGCTATGCCTATTGTTCCGGCAGTGCCAACCTGGTCGGCGCAAGTCTCAGTGCGTTTGGCGAGGCGTCTGTGCATGAACTGTTTGATCGTCTGATCGCCCAACCGCTGAACTTCGGTCCCTATCACTGGGCGCTGGCGCCGAATGGTGAAGGTTATCTGGGCGGCGGTGCGTATATGCGGCCCCGTGACATCCTGAAAGTGGGCGCGATGTACGCTTTGGGTGGCCTTTGGAACGGTCAGCAGGTTGTAGACGAGGACTGGGTCAGAGAATCGTCCCTGCCTCGAGTGGCGATCTCTCCCGCAACGACCGGCATGACTCAGGAACAATTCGAGAATAACTATTTCGGTGGTTCACAGGCCTATATCTGGCGGGTGGATACGGTTGCGGTCGGTGAGCGGCGCTATGACTCATACGAGGCCAGCGGAAACGGAGGCCAATTGCTGATCATTGTTCCGGAGCTCGATCTTGCGGTCGTATTTACTGGTGGCAATTACCGTATGGGTGGCATTTGGGGCCGTTGGCGAAACGATATTATTGGTGGTCATATCATTCCCGCAATGACAGATCTGCCATAGTCGGACCAGAAGCATTCTCGCAATCTCCTGTCTCTAAGAATATGTTTGCGCCAAGAAACTGATATTGAAACGCTATTTGATTGTTTTTACCTGGTGTTAAACGCGGTCGACTAAAAAATCGAACTCTGGCAGTATGTCAGGCGGTTCGGTGCAGTTGCTAAACAAGACATAGAATCAATGACTGATTTCAGAAAGTACAATCCCCACATTGATAAGCATCAGCTCATCAAAGGCCTGAATAAGCGTTTATTACTTATATCCGCACTAGGCTTGCCATTTATCCTGTGTGCAGGATTTGCCATTCCTGCATACTTTGGTAACGATGCTGTTTTTCCTTTTTTAGAAAACAGACAACATGCATTCTGGTTAGTAGTGCTGGGTGCGGCAGGACTCTTGCTGGAAACAGTATTGACCATGCACACCATTTCTCGAATCAACACTCTGAAACGGGCTCTTGAGAAAGAAAGCCGAGAAAATTCATAGGCCGTCCATGCTGTTCTATGGTTGAGATGCTTGTTCAGTCGGAAGCCGTAACAATGAAACCTGTGCTGGAACAATCACGCGAGATCAAGAACCAGGCCGATACCATCATTTATGACCGAGGGCTGGACGCACTGCTTTCTGAATATGGAGAAGTTGCCTATACCGGCAGCTATGCGCTGGATTTGATGATGAAAAAAGATATCGATGTGTCGCTGGTCAATCCGACTTTGACGCTTCGACAGTTTTTTGAGCTGGGCTATCGAGTGGCTGAGTTGGTTAAACCGCATTCCATGTTCCACCGGAATACCAAAATCAAACCGGTGGATGGACGTCCGGATCAGGCCTATTACTGGAGATTCCATTTTGACGAGTGGAGCCTGGACATATGGCGGGTTTCGAAGGACTATCATCAGGCGTCGGTTGAATATCTGTCTTCCATCCAAAATGCACTGACTCTGGAACGGGTTCGCGTGATTCTTGCTTTGAAGCATAAATCACTCGAAAAAAACCTGTACGGCGTTCACTTTGGCAGCAAGCAGCTCTATCCGGCGGTTTTGTCCGGGCGTGTACGTACGTTCGACGAACTGCGGGAGTATCTGGCTACGCAGCATGCGGTCACGATTTAGCTAGTGTTTGATCCCAAGGGTCTCAAACATACCGTTTAAGGACAGCCAA
>JBCCHH010000348.1:0-2887 GCA_039028855.1 Pseudomonadota bacterium
CGCGCACGCATGGCCGCATGAAAGAACTGCGCAACTGGCAGCATTGGTCAAACAATGAAATGCGCGAACGGCTGATTGAACGGGTGGCAGAAATTGATGCCGAAAACCTGCATCCCGATGCCGTAACCGCACGTCTCAAAGAACTGCGCGAGCGCTGGAAAGCCCTCGATCAAAAAGAACCGATGATCGACGGCAAGCGACGCTACAGCGCACCGCAAGGCCTGTGGCGCAAATTCAACCAGGCCGCCGAGCAGAAATACGAAGCCGCGCGGCCCTATCTGGAAAAGCGCGATGAGGTGCGCGAACAGGCACTGCGGGAATTAGCCGAGTTTCTTGACCAAGCCGAGCCGCTGGCGCAAAACCCGGACAGCAAACGCGATGAATTGATCCGCTATCAACGCGCCGCGCGTCAGGCCATGCGCCATTTGAATTCGCTGCCGGCAAAAAAACGCGGTGCGATGGCCGGTCGATTGCGCGACTTGATGGATACGATTTCGGCCGCGCTCGATCAACAGTTCGACCACAGCGAACAGGAAAAGCGCAAACTCATCGCCGAAGCGCGCAAGATTAGCTATACCAAGGATCGCGACGCGGCGATTGAGTTGGCGAAATCCCTGCAGGCGCAATGGAAGCGTATTCCGCCGGCGCGACGCAAAATCGATCAGCAGCTATGGCAAGAATTCCGCGAACCCATTGACCCGTTGTTTGAAGGACTCAAGCAGGAACGCGAACAACAGCAGGCTGAAGATCGTGAGCGGATCGAAGCCCTCGAGGCACTGTGCAAAGAAGCCGAACAACTGGCGAACAGCGATGACGATGCGCTCGATGCCGCAGCCGGTCCGATGGCCGGGCTCGAAGAACAGTGGAGTCGGCAGCCAGCCCCGACCGGTTTGAACAAGCGATTTAACCTGGCGCTGGAAAAATACCAGACGCGTCTGGCCGAGCGTGCACATCAACAGGAGCAGGAAAAGATTGCCCACCTGAGTTCATTGACGGCAGCGCTGCAGACCGCCTGGGCTCAGCGTATGGACGGCAAAGGCACTGCTTCAATCGACGAGACCGAAGTGCCCGATGATGATGCCGTCGGGCAAAAGCTCAAAGGCCGGCTGGCCGAATTCTGCGATCCGGCCGCCGACGATAGTGCTTTGATTGCACGGGTAGCAGGTTTGACCGATCGTGCACGCCAGATTGTGATTGAGATGGAAACCCTGTCCGGTCTGGAAACGCCCGAGGCCGATCGCAAACAACGCATGGATTATCAGGTGCAGCGCCTTTCCGAGCGCCTCGGCCAGGGCTCGAACCGGCCGGATCTGTCCTCTGAACGCGATCAACTACACCGCCGCTGGCTGGAAAGTTTTCCGCACGCGCCCGATCAGCATCAAGAACTCAAGAAACGATTCGAAGCAGGCGATAAGATATTGAAAAACATGACATCAGAATAATGCCGAAATCTTCAGTTCTGCGCACCACCCTGCTCACTCTATTTGTCGTTCTCACAGGCCCAGCGCTGGCAGCAGAATCTTCCGATCATGCAGGCTGGATTTCGCTACTGCCGCCGGTCATTGCGATCGGCCTGGCGCTGCTGTTGCGCCAGGTCATCCCGGCGCGTTTTGTTGGTATCTGGATCGGCGCCTGGGCAATAACCGGATTTACTTTTTCGGGCTTGGGCAGCGCACTGCTGCGCACGGCCGATACCTATGTTCTCGACGCGCTGGCCGAGCCTGATCATGCTTCGGTCATGCTGTTCACGCTGCTGGTCGGCGGTATGGTCGGCATTATTTCGCGCAACGGCGGCATGCTCGGTATTGTTGAACGAATCGTAGTATTTGCCAGCAGCGCCAAACGCACCATGATCAGCACGGTCGGTTTAGGCCTGGCGATTTTCTTTGACGATTATGCCAATACGCTCGTGGTCGGCAATACCATGCGGCCAATTACCGATCGCATGAAGATCTCACGCGAAAAGCTGGCCTATCTGGTCGACTCGACGGCCGCGCCGATTGCCTGCATCGCGCTGGTCACGACCTGGGTCGGCTATGAAGTCGGACTTATTCGCGATGCGATTGCCGGGATCGAAGGCTTGGATCTGAATGCCTATCTGGTGTTTCTGAATTCGATTGCCTACAGTTTCTATCCCCTGCTGGCGCTGGTGCTGGTGTTCTCGGTGGTGCTGAGCGGACGTGATATCGGCCCAATGCATAAGGCCGAACATCGCGCGCGTACGCTGGGCCAGGTCGCGCCTACGACTTCTGCCTCAGCGCTGACTTCCAACGACATGAAGGAAGTCGAAGCCAGAGATGGCGCGCCGCTGCGTGCGATGAACGCTATCTTGCCGATTGCAACACTGATCGCCGGCGTGGTCGGCGGTATGTTCATTACCGGCGAAGGTCAGAACCTGCGCGAAATCGTCGGCTCAGCCGACCCGTATAAAGCACTGATCTGGGGTTCGCTGGCGGGCTCACTGATGGGCATTGCACTGTCGACAGGCCAGCGCATTTTGAGTTTAAGCGACTGTATTTCGGCCTGGTTTTCGGGTGCGCGCAGCATGCTGTACGCGATTTTTATTCTAGTGCTGGCCTGGGGCCTGTCAGGCATAACCGAACAACTCGGCACCGCGCCGTATCTGGTCTCATTGGTCGGCGATCATCTGCACCCGGGCCTGATGCCGGCGTTAGTTTTTGTTCTGGCAGCCGCGACTGCTTTTGCCACGGGTTCAAGCTGGGGCACGATGGGTATTCTGCTGCCGCTGATGGTGCCGCTGGCCTGGGCTTTGATGGTGGCCAACGGCATGGGTGATGCGACGCATTTGTCGATTCTGTATGCAACAGTTGCAGCGGTCATGGGCGGTGCGGTCTGGGGCGATCATTGCTCACCGATTTCGGATACC
>JBCCHH010000349.1:0-2887 GCA_039028855.1 Pseudomonadota bacterium
CGGCAGTTTTCCTTATAACGCGATCAAACGCAGCTCGACCACCGATTACGCGGACTTTTACGTTCAGCACAAACAGCACGTTGCATCCTCTGGCACTGACTACGCTAGAGCCGTTTTAACGTCGCAAGAAACCAAAAATGATGCAATCCTCTATACTTCCAGCAATCAAAACCCATGTGAACTGACGTTACATGAATTTTCAAGATTTCATCCGCGCCCTGGATGATTACTGGGCTACGCAGGGCTGTGTACTGACCGCCCCGCTCGATATGGAAGTCGGTGCCGGTACGTTTCATCCAGCCACTTTTCTACGGGCCATCGGTCCGGAACCGTGGAATTCGGCCTATCTGCAGCCGTGTCGTCGACCCACCGACGGGCGCTATGGCGAAAACCCGAATCGGCTGCAGCATTACTACCAGTATCAGGTGGTGATGAAACCCTCGCCGCTGAACTTTCAGAAACTGTATCTGGGCTCGCTCGATGCGGTTGGGATTGATCCGCAGGTTCACGATATCCGTTTTGTCGAAGACAACTGGGAATCACCGACGCTTGGCGCCTGGGGCCTGGGTTGGGAGGTGTGGCTCAACGGCATGGAAATTACCCAGTTCACCTATTTTCAGCAGGCCGGCGGGCTTGAGTGCAAGCCGGTGATGGGTGAAATTACCTACGGGCTCGAACGCCTGGCGATGTATCTGCAGGGGGTGGAAAGCGTATTCGATCTGGTCTGGACCGACGGGCCGAACGGCGTGGTGACCTATCGCGATGTGTTCCATCAGAACGAAGTCGAGCAGTCGATCTATAACTTCGAGCAGGCCGATACGGCAGCTTTGTTCGAGGCCTTCGATCGCGCCGAAGCGCAGGCCAATGCGCTGGTCGAGGAAAACCTGCCGCTGCCCGCCTATGAGCAGGTACTGAAAAGCTCGCATACCTTTAACCTGCTCGACGCACGGCAGGCGATTTCGGTGACTGAACGTCAGCGTTATATTCTGCGCATCCGCGATCTGGCCAAGCAGGTGGCCGAAGCCTATTACGCACGGCGCGAGTCACTCGGCTTTCCAAATCTGAAACAGGAGGCCGCAACATGAGCCAGACGCTGTTGCTTGAACTCGGCTGCGAAGAGCTGCCCGCGCGTCAGATTCAAAGCCAGGCCGAACTGTTGCTCGGCGGTTTACTCAAACGCCTGCAGGACGCTGGTTTGGTTGATGCTGTCAACACCGGACGCTGGCTGGCTACGCCGCGTCGGCTGGCCATATTGATTGACAATGTCAACGACCGTCAGGCCGATCGCGTGTTGGAGCGCAAAGGCCCGACCGAAAGCGCGGCCTTCGACGATCAGGGCCAGCCAACACAAGCTGCGCTCGGTTTTGCGCGCAGCGTGGGCTTGAACGTGGATGCGCTTGACCGGTTGCAAAACGACCAGGGCCGCTGGTTGTTTGCCAAGGTCAATCAGCCGGGTAAGCGTTTGGCCGAGCTGCTGCCTGAATACCTCGAACAAACCGTGCGCGAAATGGCCGGTGCGCGCAGCATGCGCTGGTCGGATCGATCCGACAAATTCCTGCGGCCGGTGCGCTGGCTGGTTTCGCTGCACGGCTCAGACGTGATCCCGCTTGAACTGTTCGGACTCAGTGCTGGCCGCGAAACCCAGGGTCATCGCGTACATTCACCGGGACAGCACGCCATTGAGCATGCGCAAGACTACGAAACGGTGTTGCAGCAGGCCTTTGTATTGGCCGATTTTGCTCAGCGTCGCGTGCGCATTTATCAACAAGTTCTTGAGATTGAGCAGGCCGAAAACCTGCGAGTCAATGCCGAGCCAACAACCGCATCGGCGCATGACTTCTTTGCCGACAAGGCCAATACCGCCTTACTCGACGAGGTCTGCGGCCTGGTCGAGTGGCCGGTGGCTGTGGTCGGTTCGTTTGAGTCCGAGTTTCTTGAGGTGCCGACCGAAGCGCTGGTCAGCGCCATGCGAGAGCACCAGAAATGCTTCGCGCTGTATGACGATCACGGCGCGCTGGCGCCCAAGTTCATCACCATTGCCAATATCGAAAGCACCGACTCAGCCCTGATGACGCATGGTTTCGAACGGGTCATTCGGCCGCGACTGGCCGATGCACAGTTTTTCTATCAGCAGGATTTGAAGCAGCCGCTGATCTCGCGATTCGATGCCTTGAATGCGGCAGTGTTTCATCCCAAACTCGGCAGCCTGGCGGATAAATCGAAGCGCGTGATGGCGCTCAGCAAAACCCTGGCCGATGCCTTCGTCGCCGATCCCGACATCACCGCCCGTGCGGCCGAGCTGGCCAAATGCGACCTGATGACGCAGATGGTCGGTGAGTTTCCCGACCTGCAGGGCACGATGGGTCGTCATTACGCCATTGCCGATGGTGAAGACGCCGCCGTCGCCGTGGCAATCGAAAGCCACTATCAACCGCGTTATGCAGCGGACCGACTGCCTGAGGATCCAATCGGACAAACGCTGGCCGTGGCCGAACGGCTCGATACCCTGGTCGGCATTTTTGCCGCCGGGCAAAAACCCAGGGGCAGCAAAGACCCGTTTGCACTCCGACGCGCGGCACTGGCGCTAGTGCGGATACTCGACCAGGCGGAAACTGATCGGCTGCTGCCGGATCTGATCGATCTTGCCGCCGGTGAACTGGCCGATACGCTGACTGTGGATGCGCTCACGCGCAATGACGTCGAAACATTTATGGTCGAGCGTATGCAATCCTGGCTGGCCACTGAGTTTGCTATCGAAACCAACACGCTGCGGGCTGCAGCCGCCCATATTGTGTACTTCGAAGTAGATTGCTGCTGTGGTGCCATGTGACTGTAATAGAACTGCTATTGTTGTGTTCTGGAGAGAAGTACTAGAGAGCATTAGCAA
>JBCCHH010000350.1:0-2881 GCA_039028855.1 Pseudomonadota bacterium
CACTGCTTCGGCTGCGGCGCGCACGGCACGGCGATTGGTTTCGTCATGCAGCATGACGGCCTCGAGTTTCCGGCTGCGATCGAACAACTCGCGGGTGAAGTGGGCCTGGAAGTGCCGCGCACGGCAGGCGGCCTGAATCGGGAAAACCGCCAACAAAACGAAAAACTCTACGCCGCGCTGACCGATGCGCAGACGTTTTTTCGCAATCGGCTCAAGCGTTCATCAGCAGCGCAAGCCTATCTTGAGCAGCGCGGACTGAATGCGCAAACCATAGATGAATTTGAGATCGGCCTGGCGCCCGACGCCTGGGCCGACCTGACCGATCATCTACTAGCCAACGGCCATCGCGAGGCCGACCTGGAAAAGGCCGGGCTTTCGGGCCGCAGTCGCCAGGGCAACCTGATCGACCGCTTTCGCAATCGCGTTCAGTTCCCGATTCACGACCGGCGCGGCCGTGTGATTGGCTTTGGCGGGCGGGATCTCGGCGACCAGGGTCCAAAATATCTGAATTCGGCCGAAACACCGGTATTTCACAAGGGCCGCGAGCTGTACCGGCTGTTTCAGGTACGACGCGGAGGTTTGCCCGAACGCTTGCTCGTGGTCGAGGGTTATATGGATGCGGCTGCACTGTTCCAGTTTGGTTTTGCAGACGCGGTCGCCACGCTCGGCACGGCCGTCACCGCCGATCATCTCGAGCTCATGTTTCGCGCGACCTCAGTAGTCGTGTTCTGTTTCGACGGCGACACGGCCGGTCAACGCGCGGCCTGGAAAGGGCTCGAAGCCGCATTGCCGGTGATGCGCTCGAATCGCGAAGTGCGATTTTTATTTCTACCCGATGGCGATGATCCAGACAGCCTGGTGCGGCGCGAAGGGGCCGATGGCTTCAATCGCCTGCTCGATCAGGCCGTGCCGCTGTCGGCCTTCCTGTTCGATCGACTGTCACAATCGCTGGACATGAACACACCCGACGGCCGCGCGCGCCTCGTCGACTTAGCCGGCCCGCTGCTGGCTCGGTTGCCGAGTGGGCCGTTTGCCGATCTGATGGCCGACGAACTCGAACGTCGCGCCGGCCATCGCGGCAGCTGGCAAAGTCAGCCGCGACCGCGTATAAAATCAGGCACTTCCGAACGACCGCTGACTCCGGTACAATATTCTGTTGCGATTCTGGTCCAGTTCCCTGAGTTGGCTAGAGGCCTTGCGCTCGATCGACTGGAGATTCCGGGTGAGCTTAAAGGGGTTAATTTTCTGAAGGAATTGATTGGTTTCTGCGCACAAAAGCCCCACATAACAACGGCTATGGTGCTTGAACACTGGCGCGAGGCGCCGGAAGGGCCTTTTTTATCCGGTCTGGCCACGCGTAATTTGGCCGGCAATGAAGAGAAATTGAAACCTGCGCTAAGCGAAGCACTAACCCGAATTCGCGAGCAACTGCTTCGCTCGCGTATCGCGCAATTGCAACAATTCCAGGCCGCAGGCGGTCTGAATGAAGAACACGCAGCCGAACTGCGTCATTGCTTATCTGAGCGTGCAGCCATGCGCGCACAGACGAGCCCCAGCTAGAGTCAAAACGATTTATGGAAAACACAGCCAAAGCGTCATCACCATCTTCATCGCAATCGCAGCTCAAACTGCTGATTGAAAAAGGCCGCGAGCAGGGCCAGTGGCTGACCTATGCCCAGGTTAACGACCACCTGCCTGGCGATATTGTCGACCCGGAGCAGATCGAAGATATCGTCAATATGATCAACGATATGGGGATCAAAGTGTTTGAGGAAGCACCTGAAGATCCTGATGCGCTGATCCTGAACGATTCCGCCTCGGCCGACGACGACGAAACCGCGCAGCAAGAAGCCGAAGCCGCACTAGCCGCCGTCGAAACCGAACTCGGGCGCACGACCGATCCGGTGCGCATGTACATGCGCGAAATGGGCGCGGTCGATCTGCTCGATCAGAAGGGCGAGATTGATATCGCTACGCGGATTGAAGACGGCCTGAATTCGGTCAACCTGTCACTGGCACGCTTCCCCGGCACGGTTTCAGTACTGCTGGAGGAATATCAAAGCTGGCGCGACGGCAATCAGCGCTTGAACGAACTCGTATCTGGCTTCGTCAACCCGACCCTGCTGGCTGAGATGGACCTCATCTCAGAAGACACCATGGAAGCCGCACTGGCCGAAGAAGCCGAGTTCATGGACGAGCCGGACGAAGATGATGATGAAGACAAACCCGCACCGACCGTCAACACCGGACCCGATGCCGAGCAGGTCATCGGCTACTTTGAGGAGCTGAAAAAAGCACACGAACAGTTCATCAAGCTATACGACCGCTACGGCGCCAACGGCAAGAAAACCAACGAACTCAAAGAGCAGGTCTGCGAACAGTTCATGCGCCTAAAATTGCCGCCGCGCATGTTCGAACACCTGATCGACCGGCTGCGCTTCCAGGCCAACATTGTGCGCGATATCGAGCGCCGCATTATGCGCTTGTGTGTGGATCGCGCCGGTATGGACCGCAAGACCTTCATTAGAGGCTTCGTTGATCACGAAAGCGATCCGGATTGGCTCAAGGGTCTGCTTAAATCGCGCAGCCAGTGGTCGAAGGGCGTGGTCGTGCATAAAGACGAAATCGAAGCACTGCAGCAGCGACTGGCACTGTTCGAACAGCGTCAGCGCGTGCCCATTGGCGACTTCAAGGACTTGGCACGTAATCTTTCGATCGGCGAGGCGCGCGCGCGTCGGGCGAAAAAGGAAATGGTCGAGGCCAACCTGCGGCTGGTCATCTCGATCGCGAAGAAGTACACCAATCGTGGCCTGCAGTTCCTCGATCTGATTCAGGAAGGCAATATCGGCCTGATGAAAGCGGTCGACAAGTTTGAATACCG
>JBCCHH010000351.1:0-2878 GCA_039028855.1 Pseudomonadota bacterium
CCCGAGGCCGCCACGCTGCAGACGCGCCTGCGCGCCGAAGCCGGCGTTGAGGGGCTGATTGTCAGTAATCCGTGATTTCAGTTTTGCTGCCATTGTTCGGGTGCCTTGATTGATGAATGAAGTCGATCTCGCGATTCTCGTCGTGCTGGCGATCTCGGTGATCGTCAGCCTGTTTCGCGGATTTATCAAGGAAGTGTTTTCGCTGCTGGTCTGGATTGCGGCTTTTTTTGCCGCCAGTCAGTTCTCCGGGGCGCTGGCCCAAGGGCTCGAACCCTATATTGAAGTGCCGTCTGCACGCATGATCCTGGCTTTTGTGGCGGTGTTTTTACTGGTGCTCGTGGCTGGTGGCTTATTGACGTATCTGCTCGGCAAATTGGTTGAACATACCGGCTTGTCGGCGACCGATCGCTTGTTCGGCAGCCTGTTCGGTCTGCTGCGTGGTTTGATTATTGTGCTCGTGGCCGTGCTACTTGCCCGTTTCACGCCGTTTCCGCAAGACCCCTGGTGGCAGGAATCGGAATTGCTGCCACGGTTTGAGCAAATGGCCGATTGGGCGACAGGTTTTCTGCCGCCGGTTATGCAGGAATTCCTCGATCAGCATCAAACCAGCGACTCAGATTCAGAAGTCGATTTCGAAAGCCAGCCCGAACCATTGAACCCGATCGAACTGACCTCCAGTTTTGATCGGATACTACCCAAGGAGCACGCTTAAAACATGTGTGGAGTCGTAGGAATATTCGGCCGTAGCCCGGTTGCAGCCAGGCTGTACGATGCCTTGACCATCCTGCAGCATCGCGGCCAGGATTCGGCCGGTATCACCACGCTGGATGCTGCACGCATGCGCTCGGCGCGCGGGCTCGGATTGGTGCGTGACGTGTTTGGACAGGATGCGATGAGCGGCTTAAGCGGTTCGATCGGCATCGGCCACGTCCGCTATCCGACCGCCGGTTGTGATCGCCCCGATGAAGCGCAGCCGCTGTACGTGAACGCGCCCTGGGGTATTGCGCTGGGTCACAATGGCAATCTGATCAACAGTGAAACCCTCGCGCTGGAACTGTTTGAACAGGATCGCCGGCACGTCAACACCGAGTCGGATTCCGAAGTACTGCTGAATGTACTTGCGCATGAACTGTCATCGAGCAGTGCGCTTGGCGCTACGCCGGATAGCGTATTTGCGGCCGTTGATGCTGTGCATCGTCGCTGCAAAGGGGGCTATGCGACGACCAGTCTGATTGCCGGTGTGGGTTTGCTCGGCTTTCGCGATCCGCATGGTATCCGCCCGATCGTGCTCGGCCGGCGCAAGGCCGAAAGCGGTTCTGAATACATTCTTGCATCGGAATCGGTAGTGCTCGACATTCTCGGCTTCAAGCTCGTATCCGACCTGGCGCCCGGTGAGTCGGTCCTGATCACACTCGACGGCGAAATTCATCGCCACCAAAGCCGCTATGCCCAGCCGCACACGCCGTGCCTGTTTGAATACGTGTACTTTGCACGGCCGGACAGCATGATCGACGATCTGTCGATTTACAAAGCGCGTCTGCGCATGGGCGAGGCGCTGGCGAAAAAAATTCTGAAGGAATGGCCCGATCATGATATTGACTCGGTTATTCCGATTCCCGATACCAGCCGCACTGCCTGTTTGCCGATCGCTCAAATGCTCGGTGTGCCGTACCGCGAGGGGCTGATCAAGAACCGCTATATCGGCCGAACGTTCATCATGCCCGGTCAGACCGAGCGGGCCAAGTCGGTGCGGCGCAAGCTCAATACCATAGCGCTGGAGTTTCGCAAGAAGAACGTGTTGCTGGTCGACGACTCGATCGTGCGCGGCACGACTTCGCGTCAGATCATTCAAATGGCGCGTGATGCCGGCGCAAAAAAGGTTTACCTGGCCTCGGCCTCGCCACCGGTACGCCACCCTAATGTCTACGGCATCGACATGCCGGCCGCCAGTGAACTCATCGCCGCTGACCGTACTGAACAGGAAGTCTGTGAACTGATTGGCGCCGATCGGCTGATCTATCAGGACTTGGCCGATCTCGAAAAAGCCGTGCGCGGCAAGAACAAGAAACTGGCCGGCTTTGATTCATCCTGTTTTAACGGCGAATACGTTACCGGTCTGCAAGAGGGGTATCTTGAAGAGCTTCAGTTGCGTAGAGCCGATGCCGTGAAAGAATCCAGGCGAGTGAATCGGAACGTGTAGAGTTTCAGTCCAAAGGCATAGGGCTGGCATTGACGATTTCAGGTGATCCGATGAGTTGATGCGCGTAATGGCTAATTCTGGTCAAATAACAGCATAGCGTTTCAGAGAAACCTGCGCTTAGCATACGTGAACCTGCACGACCGCATAGCCGCAATAAGCTGGACTGCATGATTGATATTTGCAAACGTCTCGGCGGGATTAAAGACTTGTTGCAAGTGACTCGAAAGTCGCGCTGAACTGACCGCATGGATATACTGCAAATTTGTCGAGCAAAGCTGCAATAAGCGTCTCAAGATATCTTGTGATTCTATTCCTATAACGCTTTAATCAAGTGAAAACCCGAGTGTGTATTACGGACGATGGCAGAAGATGTATCAGTGTTGATCAATGCCAAGAAGAATAGTCAAGATCATAAAAAGAAGCCCAAAGCTCTACCTATCTCACAATACAAAATGAAATCGCGTCCTTGATTGAGCAGGGCGGCTCTTCATTGAATATGACGTTAAAACCCGAAAGTTGCTCTACGATGACGCTCAGGTTTATTTCTGCGCACCTATGTGTAATCCTTGCGGGCAGCAGACGGTCACGAGCGCTTTACCCCGAAATCACGGCTCATGCATAGATCGATTATGCCTGATTAACGCAAAGCTGATTAAATAGTAACCGACTATAGGAGCC
>JBCCHH010000352.1:0-2876 GCA_039028855.1 Pseudomonadota bacterium
AGGCTAAAAACGCCGGTAACGGCGTGGACCGGTAGCGTGCGCGCAGTTGCTCACGGCTGGTTTGCAGAAACGACTGAGTCATTGGTTTAGCTTGTTACATTCATTCCAAAAATAAAACGGATCTATCGATCAATCCGTTACGTTTTCAATCCAGCGCACGATACGAAACGGCCGACCGCGTTGATCGGTGCCCAATCGTATCGTGGCGAGTATTTCATTCCAGGTGCCGCTTTTGAGCGTGGCCCTGACTTGCACGGTGTGCGTCAGGCCTCCCCCACGCTGATTGACCGGCGTTCCGTCCGGCAGCGTCAATGCCACCTGTTCTGATGGATGATACTGCGAACGTTCCTCGACAAATTGACTTGCTAATTCTAAATCCATTTCCGGCAGCGCGGCGAGCACATCGACTGGAGCAAACGCCGGATTAACCATCGCACGACCGGAATGGATGGTAATAGAGTCCTCAATTCGCTGAAAAAGTTCAAAACTCATACCGATCACCTGCTGCAGCTCATCAATCGACGTAAACGGCGCATTCGGCGGACCGTAAGGAAAACCAGCGCTTTCGTATTCGCCAATTTCTGCACCCAGTATGCGCGTTTCTTCATCCGGGTCGATCCAGTCAGCCATCGCATCCGTCATCATTTCGGCCTGCTGCAGATCGAGCCCGACCGAAACAAACAGATTGATCATCATTTCCGGCATGGCCTGCGGGGCGGCATTGATATCGATACGGCCGCTCTCATCGGTGATGCGGATTTCAACCTCAGCATCGCCAAACGTAAATACGTAGGGCCGGCCATCGCCTACCCAACGCGTTTCGATATCCGGATTGCGCAGTTCGACCACGGCACGATGCAGGCCCGCCTCGGCCGCATAGCGCGCAGCGGTAGTATCGAACAAAAAGCGTGACTGCAGGCTTTCGGTACGCGCCAGAACGGCAAAGCTGCCAATAATAATGGTCAGCAGCGCCAGCATCCACAGCACGATAATGAGCGCAATTCCGCGCGAGCCAGGCATGGCAGGCAACACTATTTGACGTCTACCGTAACCGCCGATCATCGGTTGTTTTCCGTAGTGCGCGCGCGCGGACCGATTGGCGTCATAATCATGTTCTCATCTATCCGACGTTGGCCAATCGAAGCATTGTCAACCATCAGCGGTGTGGTCAGATCGGGCCAGATCAAGCCATTCTCGCGCGGCAACTCCATCTGCATGGAAACAGCCAGCGGCATGCGGTCGGTCTCTTCCCAGAAGCCTTCCCAGAACACAGTTTCACCGTCTTCATCGAAACCAAGAAACTCGAACTGTACGTCACCGACGTTTTCGAGCAGCGTCACCGGCGGGTCGATATCCAGGTTACCGGGTTCGTAGCTATTGAGCATGGCAAAGGCAAACACCAGATCGACACCTTCGTTGCCACGCTCGATGCGAAACTCCTGCACATACGGCCCGCCGAAGCCGAGATAACCCGGCAGAGGCGCAACTAGCCGGATGCGATCACGATCGCCTTCAAACCGAATGGGCAGTTCTTCACCCGTTTCATCCTGCTCGATAATCAGCGGCTGCGCCAGGGCAATCTGGCGCCGCACGAATTCATGCGCCAGTCGGATCCGGTTGGTTTCCTCGATCCGCTCCTCACCGCTGGTCGATGCACGCACACCGGCGCGAAAGCCGCCGTAGGCCATGGCCATGATGATGGCGATCAGTGCCGTCGCCAGCAGTAACTCAATCATGGTGAAACCGGCTTGTAAGGAGAACCTTTGAATACGCTGCTTCATCATCCACCCGCCAACTGCCGCTCGGCGTAGAAGCGATCGACCGAGCGCAGTGTCTGGAACGTGGCCGAGCGCTCTATATCGTTCTCGCCCCAGTACACGGTCAACACAACGCGATACAGATCAATCGGCAATTCGTCATAATTGACGCCGCTGTCGTCGCTGACAAAATAAGGTTCGATATCCATCACCCAGCGATAGCGCTCACCTTCATCGCCGCTATAACTGCCCGGCTGCGGCATTTCTTCGACGCCAACCATGTCGAGTTGGGCCTGGGCAATGAGTGCGGCCTGAGTGAAATCGCCACTGCGGCGCGTATTGCTGACCGACGTACTCAAGATTTGCAGAATGACGCCGAACAGCACGGCGAAGATGGCGAATGCAGCCATGACTTCGATCAAGGTGAAGCCGCTTTGTTTAGTCGGGACTCGGGACTCGTTAACAGCCGGGACTCGGCCTGACTGCTTGACGGGCTGTCCTGCCGTCTTGTGTGGCAACGCAACGGATACTGGCTGAGATCGCGACGGTTTCGATATAGGTTTTCGAGTCCCAAGTCTCGAATTAAAGACCACAAATCTTGGCTTGTATGGCACGACCTGACAGCCCCGAAAACCAACCTTATCGCGGAACATCACGCATCCTCCGGCGGATCCTGACTGATTTCGCCCGTCAGCCAGCCGACCGTAACGTACCACTTGCGCTGATCGACGCTGAGCGTCACGCTGCCTCCGGTCGAGGCACCGTCGGGATAAAAACGAATGCCGCCCGCGTTTTCTCCGGTCAACAACGAGCGCGCGGTTTCGAGCGTAATGTCCAGCCCTTCGGGCAGCGTTTGCGGCTCCTGTCCCGACGCCTGCCAGGTGCGCGCCTCGGCATCAACATTAAACGTCTGCGCCTTGCGCTTTACAATCGCCTGCCCGCGGGTGTGGCGCAAGCCAGCGATGACTTCACGCACCTCGTTACGCAACTCGGCACCGGATATCGATCGACTGAGCGAACCGGCGACCAGACCGAACAAAAGCACCACCAGAATTAAAACGACAACCAGCTCAATCAGGCTGAAGCCGCTGGCAGGGACAAAGACGGGCTTGGAAATGC
>JBCCHH010000353.1:0-2873 GCA_039028855.1 Pseudomonadota bacterium
ATAACAGTGCACTCTAAGTCGCATGGAACCTCATTGTTAGGCCATTTGACACCTGGAGTCAGCTAATGTATGTTAGCTCTTGTAATCCTGGGTTTTGAAACCATATAACGTTATGGAGCAACATGCATGAAAAGAATTCTACCGATACTGATTGTGCTGTTTCCGGTCGTCGCGCTGGCCTGTTTTACCTCGCAGCGCGCAACTGAACTGGGCAAATTGCATCCGGATGTCAACTTTGAAAATCTGGCGCATCATATGCACAGCCAGAATCCGATCGAATATGCCTACCGGGGCCCGGCAGGCTGTGTCGACGGCATGTCCGATATTTTCCCATGTTCCGGTGTTGCGCTGGCCGGCTGGCTGGAGCTGCCCGAAATCGGTGGCGGCCAGGGTTCGGATAGTTGGGGCTGGAAAGACGAGCAGACCGGGCGCTATTTTGCCCTGATGGGACGATCGAACGGCGTGGCGTTCGTTGAGGTAACCGATCCGGCCAATCCGGTATATCTGGGCAACTTGCCGCGACCGGCGGGTGTCGCAGACAACTTTTGGGCCGATATCAAAACCTATCGCGATCATGCATTTATTGTGGCCGATCAAGTGCTTGGCCATGGCATGCAGGTGTTCGACCTGACGCGGTTGCGTCAGGTTGCGAACCCACCTGTCACGTTCACCATGGACGCCCATTACACGGACTTCAACTCGGCGCACAATATTTTCATCAACGAACAATCCGGCTTTGCGTACACCGTTGGCGGTGAGACCTGCGCCGGTGGTCTGCATATGGTCGATATTCGCCAGCCTACGCAACCGGAGTTTGCCGGTTGCTTCAGTGCCGACGGCTATACGCATGACCTGCAGTGCGTCCTATACCAGGGCCCGGATTCACGTTATCAGGGCCGCGAAATTTGCTTTGCCAGCAATGAAGACTCCGTGACGGTTATCGATGTCAGCAACAAGGCGAAAGCGCAGATGATCGGGCGGCATACCTATAATCGAACCGGCTATACCCATCAGGGCTGGTTGACCGACGATCAGCGCTTTTTCGTGACCGATGACGAACTGGATGAAGACAGGCTCGGCTTAGAAGGCACGCGCACATTGGTCTTTGATCTACAGCAACTGGACCAGGCGCCGCCGCCGGCCGAATACATCGCCGATAGCCTGTCGATCGATCACAATCAGTACGTGATCGGCGACTACACCTTTCAGTCCAACTACACACGCGGTCTGCGCGTGCTGCGACTGGATGACCTTTCGGCTGGTGCCATGACGGAAGTCGCGCATTTTGACACCTACCCGACTCGTGATGGCCTGGGGTTTAGAGGCGCATGGAATGTCTATCCGTTTTTCGATAACGGCACGTTGCTGGTTTCAGACGTTAACCGCGGCCTGTTCGTGCTGCGCGTAACCGAGCCTACGCTGGTAAATCTGCTGGTCGATGCGGCGTTCAGTGATGGTTTCGAATCGCAACGATGAGTACCCCGTTTCTTTTACCGAATACCAGTTTGACGGCGGGTGCCGAACAGGTATTTATCATGCACGGTGAGCTGAATGCAGCTAATACTTGCGCACGCACATTCAGCAATGGTTGGGCTGGTCCAGCACGGTACCGGAGGATTAACAGGTCATCGGGTTAACCTGAGTTCAACCCGTCGGCGTGGCGATTAGCTATTCATTTTGTTCAAGGTGAACCAATATGGCGCGGGATGAGATGTACAAAGGAGCGCAACCTGAAACGCTGCCGTTTGAGTTTTCAGAGGCGGTAGTCAAGGTGTTTCCGGACATGATTGAGCGTTCGGTGCCGGGCTATTCACTGCTACTGGAACTGACGCCGCTGTTGGTCCGTCAAGCCGTTCAAGCCAACAGCCGTATCTACGATCTGGGTTGTTCGTTGGGTGCCGCTACGCTGGCGGCACGTCGTGCGGTGCGGTCTGAAGGCGTCCAGATGATTGCGGCTGATTCGTCCGTTAACATGGTGAAGCGTTGTCGTGAAGTGATTGCGGCCGATAATTCGCGTGTGCCGGTTGAGGTTGTCGAGGCCGATATTCTGGATTTGGCGATTGAAAATGCCTCGATTGTGATGCTGTATTTCACGCTGCAGTTCATTTCACCAAAGCATCGTGAGGGGCTGATTCAACGTGTTTACGCGGGGCTTAAGCCAGGCGGTGTGTTGATTCTGGCTGAGAAACTCGCGTTTGAGTCTGCGCAGCATCAGACCTGGCTGGATGCGCATCATCATGACTTCAAGCGAGCACAGGGCTATTCCGACCTGGAAATTGCGCGCAAGCGTCAGGCACTTGAAAACGTGTTGCTGCCGGAAACACGTTCCGAACATCATCAGCGGCTGAAGCGGGCCGGATTTGTCATTATCCTCGACTGGTTCCAGTGTTTCAATTTTGCCGCTATGGTCGCGATCAAGTAATGCTTGACTGGTCGGCCGAAATTCGTGCCTGTGTCGAACCAGATCTTGCCGATGAGATCATTGAAAAAACCCAGCATGCGCTAGAACCTGAACGACACGGTGACTGGCCACGTTGGCAAGCTGCATTGGAAGCCTTGCCCAGCACCGCAACGAGCTGGTCGATTGAAAACGGTATTCTGCAGGTGGGTCCACCGACCCGGAATCTGGTTATGTTAGCCGAGACGCTGAAACAACTGATTCCCTGGCGTAAAGGTCCATTGAATCTGGCCGGTGTGAAGATCGATAGCGAATGGCGCTCGGACTGGAAATGGCAGCGCATCGTCCCGGCGATCGATTTGGTCGGGCAGCGCGTGCTCGATATTGGTGCCGGTAACGGCTACTTTGGTTTTCAAATGCTGAACGCAGGCGCGCGTGAAGTATTGGCCTGCGATCCCACGCTGTTGTTTACGGC
>JBCCHH010000354.1:0-2860 GCA_039028855.1 Pseudomonadota bacterium
CGTCTTCCGGGCAGGTCGCAGACTTCGCCCGGATTTTTTTATCTGTAGCTTAGGTGTACACTTGGCCGCCACTCTAGCCAAGTACCTGTTTACTACACAATGTCCAACCCCCCACGCCATCGTCAGTTTCCCGGAACGTTAGCGCTGAGCCTGCGCCAGTGGTGGCTGAGTCTGTGCCGGACAGTACTGCATTGGTGGGTACGCTCAAGAGTGTTACCGGAAGAGTTGAGCGAAATCGGCGTCAACGATGCGCAGCCCGTGTTCTACATGTTCGACAACTACGCGCTAACTTCTTTACTCATCACGGAACAGATCTGTAAACGTCAGGGCTGGCCAATGCCGACCGACTGCTTTGTGCATGACGACGTTGATCTGCCGCGCAGTTACGGTGCCGGTCGACGCTACCAGGGCTTGTTCATCCGTCGGCCGGAGCGACGGCGCCACTCGCACATGCTCGCTGAGCTGATTGACGCGATACACGACGAGCGGCTGAGCGAAGCCCGCATCGTGCCTGTTTCGGTACTGATTGGCCGCGCGCCGGAAAAAGAAGACTCGATCTTCAAGATCCTGTTTTCGGAGAACTGGGATTTCGGCGGTCGTTTCCGACGACTATTGTCAACCCTGATCAACGGCCGCGCCACCTTTGTGCAGTTCGGCCAGCCGGTCCGATTGTCCGATATGGTCGAGCGCGAGACCAGTGCCGAGCTGGATTTGCGCAAAATCAGCCGCGTGCTGCGGGTGCATTTCAAGCGTGTGCGTACCGCGGCCATCGGCCCGGACCGCTCACATCGGCGCACGCTGGTCGAGCGTGTAGTGCAGGCCGAATCGGTACAACAGGCGATCAAGGCCAAGGCAAAGCGCGACCAGATCGATCGATACAAAGCCGAGGCCGAGGCGCGCAACTATGCCTTCGAGATTGCCGCCGACTATTCCTATGCCTTTGTCCGCATTGCCGAAATTGCGCTGAGCTGGTTCTGGAACCGGATTTACCGCGGCGTTCAGGTGTTCCACTTCAGCAAGTTCCGCGAGGCGCAGCAGGGCCACGAAATTGTCTATGTGCCCTGCCACCGCAGCCATATCGACTATATGCTGATGTCGTTCATTCTGTATCGGCGCGGCTTCGTGCCGCCGCACATCGCGGCCGGCATCAATCTGAATCTGCCGATTGTCGGTCGGCTGCTACGCTACGGCGGCGCCTTCTATCTGCGCCGCTCATTTCGGGCACAGCCACTGTATTCGGCCGTGTTCAACGAGTACGTGCGCAGCATCGTCGAACGTGGTGTATCGATGGAGTATTTCGTCGAGGGCACGCGCTCACGGACTGGCCGGCTGCTGCCGCCCAGGGCCGGCATGCTGTCAATCACCGTGCGCGCATTCCTGCGCGATCGTCAGCGGCCCATTCTGTTCCAGCCGGTCTATGTCGGCTACGAACGGCTGGCCGAGGGCGATGCCTACATTTCCGAGCTATCCGGGGCGCAGAAAAAGCCTGAATCGTTGTCCGATTTTCGCAATGTCATCAACATCCTGCGCAAGAACTACGGCCAGGCCCAGGTCAGCTTCGGCGAACCAATTCGCTTAAATCCCTTACTCGAAGAAATCTGTCCAGACTGGGCCGACCATCCGCTTGAAGCCAACGAGAAACCACCGTGGCTGTCGGAAGTGGTCGATACACTGGCCGAACGGATTATCGTCAACATCAATCGCGCCGCACACGTTAATCCAATCAACCTGCTGGCCGCGGCACTGCTAGCCTCGCGCAAGCAGGCGCTCGACGAGCATGATCTGGAAATGATGATCAGCGTGTATCAGCGCCTGATCAAGATGACGGCCTATTCCGATCGCATCACGATGACCCAACTCACGCCGGGCCAGGTGATTGAATACGGCCTCGATCTGGGCGTGATTCATCGCCAGCAACATGCACTCGGCGACGTCATTCGCGTCGATCAGAAGAACGCCGTATTGCTGACCTATTTCCGCAACAACATCTCGCATCTGTTGGCCATGCCGGCCTGGATTGCCTGCTGTTTCCTGAACAATCAGCGCGTGCGCAAAACGCGCATTCGCGGCCTGACCGAAGCGGTCTATCCATTCCTGAAGAAAGAACTGTTTCTGCCCTGGTCGGCTGAGGAAGTACCGATTATCGTGCAGCGCTGCACCGATGCACTGGTGCGACTCGGGTTGGTCGGCACCAGCGGTGACTACGTTCAGCGCACGCCCGGCGGCTCGAATCAAACCTATTATCTGCGCCTGCTCGGCAATGTCATGCTGCAGACCTTTGAGCGCTACTACATTACGCTGGCGATCCTAGCCAAGAACGGCTCGGGGACGCTGAGTCGTCAGAAACTCGAACAACTTTGCAGCCTCAGCGCGCAGCGTATTTCCATGCTGCATCAGTTCGAGGCGCCTGAGTTTTCCGATCGCATGCTGTTCAAGCGCTTTATCGAATCGCTACAGGAAATCGGCGTGCTCAAACGCAACGACGAAGGTCATTTACTGTTCGACCGCCGGCTCGAAAACTTCGCCCGCGATGCCAAGCTGATACTTGATAAAGAAGTGCGCCATACCATTATTCAGGTATCGCCACGCGTGCCTAAACCGGCCACAGAAGACTCAGGCGCTTGATCGTTTAGCGCCGGATGCCTTCAATCTCGACACTATCGCCCGTTGCGGCCAATCAGGCTGCTAGAATGCCAACATGAGTTCGCTGCCAAACCCAATCACTGCCACAGACAAACCACGTCTGACCGCAGAAGATTGGGAGCAGGCGGCACTCGACCTGATTGCCGAAAAGGGCATCAATGGCCTCGGCATCGAGCCACTGGCGCGGCGGCTTGGCATCACCAAAGGCAGTTTCTAC
>JBCCHH010000355.1:0-2858 GCA_039028855.1 Pseudomonadota bacterium
CGTTCAGAAAGTCTCTCGGATAAGGCTCAATACATACAATGTTGGTCGCCGTGTTCAGAAAGCGATGATTCACATCGGCCATGAGCAAGGATGAGAAACCTGATCCCACCTCGATAATATCGTTCGGTTTTAATGTGCGTAAAAGTACAAAAAGCGCTCTTGAGTCCAACCAACTGAATTGAGAGTTCTGGGTAAAAAAACCGGTTTTCGATTGCTGTTTTTCAGGGTAGTCATACTCCTGAATATGGCTTTTGAAATGTTGCTGAAGCACGGTGAGATGCGATGAGTCATTGAAGTCGATGCCTATGCATTCCGGCAGCTCGGCGGGCCAAAGTTCGCTAATTCTAGACTTTACTTCAGCCGGATCAACCACAGGCGAATAGAAGTGGCCGTTAGGATGCGCTGTAACAAATGTAGATTGATTAGTCATACGACGAATTATTGAGAACATGAGTTGACTGGCTTTGTTAGCGGAAGGCAAAGCACCCAGGCACGATTGTAATGGATTCTTTTAGAAAAAAATTTGGTCGTGTAAAAAACACGCAGTACATTGCCATTGTACGAGTGACTTAGCAGGAATTACAGTCGCTGCCAAACGATGGCTGGCTCCTGAAGCTCGGATAACTGTTCATGCAGTTGCTGAATCACGGTTTCCCAATGACGTTCGTCATCAAACCATGGAAAGGCCTGTGGAAAAGCCGGGTCGTGCCAGCGCCGGGCCAGCCAGGCTTGATAGTTGATCATACGCAAAGCGCGCAGTGCTTCGACCAGGTGCAATTCGCGCGGATCGAATTCTGAGAACATCGAATAACCGTCGAGCAGCCATTGCCACTGCTGCTCGCGCTCGTGCCGGTCGCCGGAAATCAGCATCCATAAATCCTGTACGGCCGGACCGGTCAGGCAATCGTCCAGATCGACAAAGTGCGGCTGGTCACGCCAAAGGATGTTACCGGGATGACAGTCGCCGTGCAGCCGAATAGTGTTGAAACCGTCGGCGCGCTGCCAGCAGGCCCGGATATGGGTGAGTACGTGTTCGGTCAGGCTCGCATAGCCTGTCTCCAGATGCGCCGGCAGCCACTGATTCTCGAGCAGCCAGCGGCTCGGCTGTTGGCCGTGCGATTCAGGGTCGATGCTTTGACGATGAGCAAAATCGCGGCTCTTGCCGATCGCATGCATACGACCCAGCGCGCGGCCCAGTGCACGTAGCGTGTCTTCATGCGCGGGCTCGGGCGCATGACCGCCCTGACGTGGAAACAACGCGTATTGAAAGCCGGCATGTTCGAGTAATGTGCGGCCGTCAAATGCCAAAGGCGCGACTACCGAAAGTCCTGCCTGATGCAGCTCAGCCGCAAACCCATGCTCTTCCAAAATGGCCGCTTCGCTCCAGCGTTCCGGTCGATAGAACTTGGCAATGACCGGATCGCCGTCTTCCAGCCCGATCTGCCAGACGCGATTCTCATAGCTGTTCAGTGCCAGCAGTCGACCGTCGGTGATCAAGCCCGCTGCCTCGGCGGCTTCCAGCACGCGCTCGGGACGTAGCTGCTCAAATGGGTGTTCGCTTGTATTCATGTTTGCTTTGTTATCGCTCGACCTATCGAAACCTGACAGGTACCCTTTGACATGATAGTGGCTATGCCACCGTCAGCCGCGCTGGATATTGAATAAGCACAATCAGGATGAATGCGGTAATTTGCGGGTACACTGCGCCCAATGAAACAGTTCGTTTCCGATTTAGCTCTGCCTGCATCAGCCGCCTTTCGTGCCCGAAAACAGCCGGTCTTGGTCGGGCTTCTGGTCTTTAGCCTGCTGTTTATGCTACCCGTTGCGGCAGTATCGGCAAATCAGCAAGAGCAACAGCCCGAACAGCACACCCGGCCTGAGCCACCGGAGGATTATCCGGAAACACGGCCGCAAGACGTAGTCGCCATGTCCTGTCAGATGGAAGACCCGCGAACGGATAGCTGGCTGGATCGTACGCATGCCTATCTGAATCGCCAATTGTGCGGCCCGGCGGCCTGGTTTGACGGTTTCTTCGGCGACCGGCGGGCCGATGAGGAAACGCCGGTCGGCAGCTTTTTTCGCCTGCGTAATTCGCTGCGCTGGGATGAATCGGAAGATCTGGATTTCAACGTCAAGTTCTCGGCCAATATCGAACTACCACGAGTTTCCGAGCGCGTGCGTTTGCTCATCAGTCGCGATGAGGACCAACCCGGCACGACCAACCAAAGCGACAATACCAGTCAGGATCAAAATCTGGAAACGCGGCTGGGTCTGCGCTTTCTGCTGAATCAGTCCGGCCGCACTCAGTACGACCTGGACGGCACCGTACGCGTAAATACCGACGGCTTCAATCCACGACTGCGCGGCCGCGTGCGTCATGCCTTCGGCGTCGCGGATGACACGTACGTTCGATTGACCCAAACCGGGTTTTGGGAGCGCGAAGATGGTTTCGGCGTCGGTTCACGGGCTGATCTGGAGTGGCTGCCCGATGACGATACGTTGGTACGTCTGACCGGTAGCGGCACTGTATCCGAAGCGACCGACGGCATCGACTGGCGTACCGGCCTGATCGGTTTTCGGCAATTGAACCGCATCACCGCTATTCGCAGCGAGCTCGGTGCATTCCGCCGCACCGACGGCAGTGAAAAACGCGAAGAAGTGTTTGTGAATTTCCGTTTTCGGCGTGCTTTTTTGCGTGACTGGCTGTTTTATGAAAATCATGCGCCAATCCGAGCCACGATCGCCGCTGACCGGATCGATCGGCCAGGCGTATTCAGGCTGAATTTCATAAAACAGCCAGTCACGCAAAAAAGCACGCCGAAAACGGAAATTCACAAACACTTCTTCGCGTTTTTCAC
>JBCCHH010000356.1:0-2852 GCA_039028855.1 Pseudomonadota bacterium
CATAAAATATTGCGAAAATTTCCGGCATATACCGATCGAGCTCACGGTCATATCTGTACCTCGTGCTTAAACTATCGAACCGTTCATTCAATTTTTGCAATATTTTATGAGATACAAGATAGATATGTTGTATTCATACAATCTTATAACCCTGGAAGTGACGTTGAAGGGCGGATAGGTGCTCCTGAAACAGGATGGAGGTTTGCGACTGTCTATGACAAAAAGAATCTTAATTTTCTTGGAAGAATTGCTTTTTAGCAGTGTTTCAGACTGGCCTTGACTGAGGTCGAAAGTTCGCATTTTCGGCTGCTAAACAATTCTAATCTCTTAGGGTTTAATTCCCCGCCGCTTGCGGCGTAAGCTGTATGGATGAGCAATTACATCCACTAGAGTCATAATGTAACGGTATTGTTGTATCACCTGGTTTTTCCGGCCAAATACCGACGGGTTATTTTTGACGAATCGGTGGATAAAGAGCTTAAGCAGGATTGCCTGGAGATTGCGGATCGGTACCAGGTGAAGTTTTTGGAAATTGGCATGGATTGAGATCATATGCATTTTAAAGCCAGCCTGGCATAAGACTTGGGAGCATATTGGAAAGGTGTTCTCGCTACCTTTTTAAATGAGCAGTAATCAGTTGCCGTTTAATCTCGAATTTCGATAGTAGGTTACTATTGCTGTAGCTAGTCTATTACCTTCTCTTTACCATCTAACCACTCAAACACCTCATCGATCGATTGTGAAAACACGGCGGCGATGCGAAATGCAGTCTCCAACGAAGGAGAATAGCGGTTCCGCTCGATCGCGATAATAGTCTGGCGCGTGACGCCGACGGCTTCGGCCAGCGCGGCCTGGGTCAGGCCGTGCTGTTTGCGCAGCGAAGCAATTTGATTGCGGATCACCGCTCTTTTTGCCATCGACTACAGGCGCGTGCGGTACAGCACGATCTGGCTCGCGTATTCAGCCAGAGCGCTGAGCATCAGACTGGCAAAGACTGCATAGAACAGCAGATCGCCATTACGCGTGAACAGGTACAGCCCGAGCGAAGTGATCACGCCTATGCCAATGACATAACCGGACCAGTGCCCGGCCCGTTCGTTGATGCGTCGATCGCGTTCGTCTAACGATGCATTGGCTTCTTTCGGCGTCCAGATTGCAATCAGGATATGACCAACCACTGCCAATATGATCTGAATGATTGTGTAGATCACAATCAGCGGCAGCAATGGCGGTGCCAATTGCTGCATCTCGTTTGAAATCAATACAACCAGGCCAAAATAAAACAGTCCGCCGATCAGCAGGGCCAGCGTCATAATCCAAGCCGATTTTTCGTGAAAAGCCATAGTGGCCTCCATGCATTATGTAAAAAATTTCTTACATCATAGCTTTGGTGTTTGAAAATGTCAAATATATTTGACATAGGCTTGGAAATAGAGTTATCTGGATGGCTCGCTTTGTTGTCCTTTCACGCTACATGGTCAGATTGCCCCGGCGTTTTTGTCTGTTTGTTCCATTGAATAAATCGCACCTAAGCCATGCAGCTTGATTCGGCTAGACTAGGGTTAATCAAACTATAAGGAAAGCCATGATGGAATGGATTGTTCTAGGTGTCCTGGTTGCGCTGGTGCTGTTCGCGGTCGGTATTTACAACCGCCTGGTCTCCGCGCGCAATATGTACAAGAACGCGTTTGCGCAGATCGATGTGCAGCTCACGCGGCGCTATGACTTGATTCCGAATCTGGTCGAAGTGGCCAAGAAGTACATGTCGCATGAGAAAGAAACGCTCGAAGCGGTCATTCAGGCGCGCAATGCGGCCGTAACAGGCCTGAAGCAGGCCTCGGCCGATCCGAGCAACCCGGAAGCAATGCAGCAGTTGAATCAGGCCGAGCAGGGCTTGTCGGGTGCGCTGGGCCGCTTGTTTGCGTTGTCGGAAGCCTATCCCGATCTCAAGGCCAATGAGAACATGATGCAGCTGTCCGAGGAAATCACGGCGACCGAAAACAAGGTGGCGTTTGCGCGCCAGGCGTATAACGATGCCGTGATGCAGTACAACATTCTGCGCGAGACGGTGCCGAATAACTTTATCGCCGGGCCGTTCGGTTTTACGCCGGCGCAGTTGCTGGATATTGAGGATCCGGCCAAGCGTGAAGCCGTGCAGGTGGATTTTGGCTAATTAGCGCATGGCCGGACGTTGTGCTTCCGGTTGATTTGCTGCGGCGATGAATTTTTTTGAGAATCAGGCTCGTGCACGTCGCCAGTCCAGGCGGCTGGTAGTGCTGTTCGGCCTGGCCCTGCTTCTCACTTTGCTGGCCATGAATCTGATCATGCTGGTGATCTTCGGTCGTTTCGAGTCGACAGAGCAGAGCTGGTTCTCGCCCGCGTTTTGGCTACACAATGGCCACATCGTTTTTTTGACGAGCCTGGCTACTGTTGCGGTGATTGGTTTGGCTAGTCTGTACCGAACGTTTCAGCTCCGTGATGGCGGTGCTCAAGTGGCGCGCGAGTTGGGCGGCACGGAAGTGGATGGCTCGACTTCGGATCCGCTGCGTCGCCGTTTGCTGAATGTGGTCGAAGAAATGTCCATCGCCTCCGGCGTACCGGTGCCGGCGGTGTTTGTACTCGAACAGGAAGAGGGCATCAATGCATTTGCGGCCGGCTGGTCGCCATCCGATGCGGCGATTGCAGTTACGCGGGGTGCGCTTGAAAGTCTTTCTCGTCAGGAACTGCAGGGCGTCATTGCGCATGAGTTCAGCCACGTATTCAATGGCGATATGCGCCTGAATATTCGCCTCATGGGCGTACTGTTCGGTATTTTGGTGCTGGCGATTATCGGCCGTAAACTGCTTCAGGGC
>JBCCHH010000357.1:0-2809 GCA_039028855.1 Pseudomonadota bacterium
CAACACGCCGGCTAACGGTATGTACTCGACCGCCATGCCGATCGTGGCCGAGCCAAACGCGAACATGAAGATGCCGATAAAAATCAGCAAGCCTGGCAATGAGCCGAAACGCACGATCACGCGCCCGAGCAACGCATCGATTGCGCCCGTTTCACGAATCACAGCCAGCGCACCGCCGATCAGCAGCACAAAGAAGATAATGTCCTGCGCCTCGCCGAGCGCGCGCGGAATGGCCGTAAACAGCGCAATCGGCGACATCTTCGGGTGGTCTTCGATTACCGCATAGGTCTCGGCGATCACGACTTCACGCCCGGCGTCGTTGAACTCCGTCTCAAAAGTCCCGGCTGGCAGCACCCAGGTCATGACTAGCGCAACAATCATCAGCGCGAACATCAGCACCAGCGTATGCGGCATGCGAAAGATGGGTTTTGGGCTGTTAGAGGAGTGTGTAGCGGTCTCGTCGGTCATGCATTTGGCCTGTTCTTGTTTTGCTCTATTGTAGTAGTGATACAGGCTGGGCGCCAATCCGGCTTTTTGCACTCGACTGTGGTCGCAAGCTGTGCTGCTGATCTGCTCACGCCGGATGCTGGGAAGGGTCTTTGGATCGAGCGGCTTGTCTCGTCCTCGAAGGAATCGAGTACAGCGCTTCGTTCATACATGAAAAAGCCGAAGCAAGGCCGCTTCGGCTTTGATTGAGTAACACTAAACGTACAAAATTACTGAGCTTGAACCCAGGCACTACACCAGCCACCAGCGGCAACCTGCTTGCCTGGGAACAGGGCGCAGCCAATCCATTCGGCACCTGCACCTTGTGCTAGCTGACAGTTATCACAACGTTGACTAACGTCATGGCTGGGATAGGCTGCATTGTCCACTTCATTGGTATCGTGCGTATAGCCGAGTGCTTTGGCTTGAGCGTTTTCGGGATCAAGCTGCTCGCCCGTTTGGGCAAATGCATTATTCATTTTTGTAAACGCGGGTAACAATAATGCCAGCGATCCGGCACCGGCAATGTGGAATAATTTTCTGCGGGAACAAGTAGCCATACAAAACTCCTAAAACCAGTTGTTTGTCAGTGGAACGTCTAATTAACTTGAGTAAAAAGCAATGATTATCATTAATAACTGCTTTTAATTCAATGTGTTACATCATAGGCAATCATAGCCTACTCGCTGTCGAATAGTGTCAAAACCGCATGAAATCCGCTTGTTTTCAGTTTTTACAAAACTGGCGCAAGGCAATGACAAGCTATTTGCATTGATTTTCAGTTGGCTATCGACAATCGGCCATTGGATTGATGCGGCCTTTTTCTTAAAGGGGTGATTTCCCGATGAATACGATCGGGCTAGTTGCTGAATTCAGGCAATAAAAAGGGCGAAACGGAGTTCGCCCCAATGTAGTATTTTGCCAGGCAGAATTACGGCAGAATGACGGCATCAATCACATGAATTACGCCATTGCTGGTTTCGATGTCGGTTTGAACCACGTTGGCATCATCAACTTTCACACCTGCATCGCTGACGCTGATGTCGATATCGGAACCTTGCACGGTAGTCGCAGCATCCAGTCCGACTACATCGGCGGCCATTACTTTGCCGGCAACTACGTGATATGTCAGCACGGCAGTCAGCTGTTCTTTATCGGCAATCAAAGCATTCAGTTCTGCTTCAGGAATGGCGGCAAATGCCGCATCTGTGGGTGCAAATACGGTGAATGGACCTTCGCCTTTGAGTGTTTCGACCAGACCCGCAGCTTGCACGGCAGTAACGAGTGTATTGAAGCTGCCGGCATCAATTGCGGTGTCTACGATATCTTTTTTGTTGCCGTGATTGCCGGCAAGAGCCGAGACGGAAAGTAGACCGGTCGCTACAAGTACAGAGGTAAAGCGAATAAACTTCTTCATGTAAAACTCCTGTTAATGTTGGATGAGCCCTGACTGGACGCTTGCAGTATCGGAGTTGCACATCGACATAAAGTCAAATTTAAATGAACATGAAGTCAACTATAAATGAAGGTTTTGTCAAGGCTTTTCCGCCCGGTGGCCTCATTGCGTATTACTCTGACTGGGTCAAGCAGGATCGGGCCGATGGTTTGTTCGAGATCCTGTGCGATGAGTTGAACTGGCAATCTCGTTCGATTCGGTTATTTGGTCGATCTGTGATGCAGCCACGGTTGATTCATTTTCAGGGTGATCGCGGTGTGAGTTATCGCTATTCCGGCGATGACTATATTGCTGAAGACTGGCATCCCGAAGTACTCGCCTTACGTGACAGTCTCAAATACCTAAGCTGCGATATATTGAAGCTGATTGAGCGAGCCCCACAACATGAAGTGTTGTTTAACAGCGTACTAATCAATCGATATCAGCATGGTCAGGATTCAATGGGTTGGCACGCGGATAACGAAAGGTCGCTGGGTCGTAATCCTGTGATTGCTTCGATCAGCCTCGGCGCGATCAGGCGCTTTGTCTTACGCAAGGACGATGATCGGCAACAGCGATTTGAAATTAGACCGGAGCACGGGAGCTTGATGGTGATGGCCGGCGACTTGCAGCACCATTGGCAACATCAGTTAGCCAAGACGCAAACGAATGTGGCTGAGCGGATCAATCTTACATTCAGAACCGTACTGGCTTAGCTTTTATGAACTTTCGCTGGAGGGATTGCTCAGATCGAACGGTTGCATACATCGACACAGAGCCGCGTTTGTTGCGGCCAATCAACTATCCTCCGGGAACGCCTGGCTCCGGTTCAATTGTGCTGGAGACCAAGAAGGGCAAAGTCGGCGTCATCAATGTTCAAGGCCGGAC